>CAZUSK010000058.1:0-3664 GCA_964623345.1 uncultured Candidatus Saccharibacteria bacterium | reverse complement strand
CCAGGGACGTGTTTAGGAAATAACGTGTGAAATTGAGGCGTTGGAACAAGTTTATGTAATTGGCGACAGTAAGGGTGTCGGGGATGAACCTGGGGGGGAATTGAAATACCTCTGATTCAGGTTTGAGAGAGGTGGAGAGCATCCAGATGAAGGGGAGGGCCATGATGACCGCCCCTCCCCCGGCCAGGACATGGAGGGCCGCTTCGGAGATCAACCGCCACGCCTTTTGAAACCCTTTCCCCCGCATCGTTTCCTCAGCCCCCCGCATAGTCGAACGTACTGCGCCCTATCTTCATCCGGATCAGCGTCATCACGAAGATGATGAGGAATAGAACGTAAGCCAGACTAGAGGCGTAACCCAGACGGAAAAACCTGAACCCGAGTCTATAGATGTACATGGCCACCGGCAGGGTGGCGTTTAGGGGGCCGCCTCCGGTCATTATGAATGGTTCTTCAAAGAGCTGAATATGCCCGATCAAAGTCATCACGGTGACCAGGAGGGTGGTGGGCCGGAGGAGGGGGAGGGTGATGTAGCGGAACATGGCCCAGGTGTTGGCACCGTCAATGGCCGCTGCCTCATAGAAGTAGTTCGGGATCCCCTGCAAGCCCGCCAGGAAGATCAGCATGTTGAACCCTACCCCTCGCCAGATCACCATGGCTGCTATGGCCGGAATGGCCCAAGCTGGATCGCCGAGCCAGTTCGGGCCCTTGATCCCCAACAAGCTCAGAAGCCAGTTGGCCAATCCGAAACGGTAGTTGAACAACCAGCGCCAGACCACAGCCATGGCCGCGGTATTGGTGATCACGGGCAAGAAGTAAAGCAGCCTGAAGAAGGTCTTCCCCCTGAGCCTCTTTGAGTTCAAAAGGAGGGCAGCCACCAGCGAGAAAGCGATGGTAGCCGGGACCGTGATCGAGGCACAATAAAAGGTGTTGCGCAGGGAGATCCAAAACAGCGGATCCTCGAACAAGAGTTCCCGATAATTAGCGATCCCCACGAACGAGGCCCGCAACCAGTTGCCAACGGCATAGACGTTGAAATTAGTAAAACTGAGTATCAGGGCTCCTAGGATCGGGCCCACCAGGAACAAGCAGAACAGGGTGAGGGCTGGCGAGATGAATAGCACCCCGGTCCTGGCCCGGGCGCGCAGATAGGCTGGACGGCGGGGAGTGGGGGTACGTTTCCGCTTCGCACCCCCACTACCCTTCTCTGCTTCTCTAGGTCGGTTACAGTCGAGCAAGGATTTTGCGGATATCTTGGTCTAAGAGCCGGGCGGCCTCGGTCGGTGCACGCACCCCTCGGATGGCCTCCTCCACCCTGGTGGTCAGCGCTTGGGCAATCTCCTCCCAGGCGGGGGTGGCAGGCGGTGCAACTGTGTCCTCCAGCTGGGCAGCGAACACCTGCATTAGGGGGTCCTCAGCGAGGAGGGGATCCTGCCAGGCTTGGGTAACTGCCGGCAAGGCTCTCAATATCCGGTACCAATCAACCTGCACGTCCGGTCGGGACATGAACTCAATGAACCGCCAACATTGCTCTCTATGCGGAGTGCCGGCGAAAATAGCCCAGTTGGAGCCCCCCACGAACGAGGCCCGGCTGACCTTTCTGGGCATGGTGGCCACAAACCACTTGCCCTCGATATCGGGCAGGCGTTGGGAGATGAGCTTCACCATCCAAGGCCCGGAGAAGAACATGGGGTAAAACCCGGTCCGAAAAGCCTCAAACAAGTCTATCTCCTCCCCGATAGGCGCGATGCCGGATTGGAACAGGGACACGAAGAACTCAAGAGCTTCGATAAACTCCGGGTCCGTCACCCGCGGCTGGGTCAGCGTTGAGTCGAGCACATGCCCACCGGCTTGCCAGACGAAGGGCAGGAACTCCTGCCAGTGAGGAGACAGGCCCAACCCATATTCCCCTTGCTCAGCCAGCTTAAGGCCCACCTGATATAGTTCCTCCCAAGTGGCGGGTGGGTGCTCAACCCCTATGGCTTGTAAGAGATCCGTGCGGTAATAGAGGACCCTTACGTCCACGTACCAGGGGACCCCATACACAGTGCCCCCTACCACAGCTGTACTCCAGGAGCCCGGGAAGAAGTTCGCTGGGGAGACGACCTCAGAGCGGGCGATGAACTCATCCAGGGGCACAAGGGCCCCCATGGCGGCGAACGCCGCCATCCAAGTGGTTCCCACCTGGCAGAGGTCCGGGGCAGTTCCGCCGGCCACTGCGGTGATGATCTTATCATAGGCTAGATCCCAGGGTATTTGCACCACCCTGACCTTTATATCCGGGTTCTCCTCCTCAAATCGCGATGTGATCTGGTCTAGGTTCAAGCCCTCTTCTCCCATCGCCCAAACGGTGATAGTGGTTTGGGCGGTGGTACTTAAGCCAACCAGGCTCGTCACCACCAATATCACGAACGCTATCTCACGCCACTTCATGTTCCCACCTCCACTTAGCTGTCCTCGGGACTGACTAGGATGAGGGTGCCCCAGGTATCGGGGCGCGCCCAGACTTCTGGAACCGGGTTCCAAGCGATCATGGCGTCGCGTACGTAGGCACCCAATGGGGCGTCAGGGTTATCGCTGTTGTGCACCGTGAAACAAAAGCCTAACTTCGTGCCAGGGCTTACCAGCCCGGAGAGCCCTAAGTAGTGCCAGGGGATGGAGAATTCCATAGCGTAGCCGGTAGCTGTGCGAGAGGAAGCGTATTCGACCTCAGGGGCGACCTCTTCCAGAGGGCCGGGGTTGGAATCTTCGTGGCGGCAGGCATGTGGATTCCCAGCGGTGTCGAAGGGGATGGCTGCCAGCTTGAAGATCCCCAGGTCCCGGCTTAGCCCCCGACCAGGTTGGAGGTAGAACTCGATCGAGTCGGTATACCAAAAGTCACCCCGCCGAGTGGGTGGCATGTTGATCACCAGCACGCTATCTTCCACCTCACAGGCCAGATACAGGCGATTTTCGTCCCAGGTGGCCCAGAACTTTCCTTTCAAGGTAGTATTTGGGTCCAATCGGTCGATCCCCGGCACCAGCATGGTGGCGTCCACCACCTGTGGCTCATGTTCCCATTCCCAATCCTCCAACCGACCGTCGATCACTGGGGCCTCCGCGGCGTAGGGGGCCTCGGCTGTGGTTTCGATCCCCCCAGTCATCAGCCGTTGGTAGTAGGCGGCGTACTCGGGGGTGAGGACGAAGTGCGCCTCTGGGTCGTAAACGAAGCCTACAGCGTTCATAGCGTTCCTGAGGTAGCGGTTGCGCATGAAAATCCGCCACACGAAGCCCGTGCGATAGTTCTCCACCATCAACAGCTCGATCCCCTTGTCGATGCCGATGAAATCGGTGGAGTACCAATCCCGGTCCACATTGAAGGCGCTGGTGAACCCGTATTTGCCCCAGATACGCTCTCCGTAAAGCTCCTTCATGGTGCGGATGGCCGCCATGGCCTCCTGGGGGATGAACGGGAGGGCGGATATCGCTGCATAAGGGGCCACCGTGCCATCGTGTCCTCCTGGCCGGGCCCCGTAGCAGCGGTAGCCGTCCGGGCCGTCGGAGGCGGTTATGCCCCACACATGACGGCCATAGGTGGCATAGCGGAAACGGTTGGCGTAGCAAAAGAGCCTGTTCCGATTGATGGCCACCACTGAGTTGTTCCAGTAATTGGCGTAGGCATCAT
>CAZUSK010000057.1:0-3713 GCA_964623345.1 uncultured Candidatus Saccharibacteria bacterium | reverse complement strand
AATCTTTATAGTCTTCACAGATTATTAAATTTAAATTTTCCTTTACTCTGCGATGAGAAATAGAAGGAGAAAATACACAAAGATTAGAGAGGTAAAAAATTAAAAAACAATAAACGCCCCGCATTAAAAACTAAAAGCCTATACTTCTAATACCCGATAATGCTGGACTCAATGGAGAATATCCTGATTTACTTCTTGGCTTCCCCATCAGAAAATGTTCTGAAGCATTTAATAATGCCATCAAAACACCTAAATCTTCTGGGAGATAATAATCTCCAGTACACTCTCGACTTAGAGAAAGGAGTGTTTCTTTCACATTATAAGAAGAAATTCCTTCACTTAATAATAAGGCTACAGCCGCAGTTACTCGAGGAGCAGCAAAAGAAGTCCCTCTATATCCCTTATAGTTCCCATCAGCATTGAGCGTAACCCCTGATCCATAATTAGAATAATAAGCGTTTGTGCCTACACCAATTACATTATCGAGTTCCTCACTATAGCGTGCAGGATAAGTAGCTCCATATTTCCCCTCATTTCCTGCTGCTGCTACAACAATTATACCAGCGTCTCTTAAGCGTTCAAATTCCTCTCTTAGAGCATTACCACCCGCACTATTTATTCCATTACTCATATTTATTACATTAACATGATAGTAATTTCTTGCATCTTCTAACGCCTGAATTAAACCATATGCTGAGATTACCACTCCTATTGCTCTATAATTATGCTGTCTATCTAAACTAAGATTCCTATAGTCACGATAAATAACCCCATCTATTATAACATCTCCATTTTTAGTATAAATAGGCTTACTTCCAGTTCTAATCCTGTAATCTGCAAGATTTATTTTGACAATTTGGTAATCTTTACCTTCGACTTCCCCAGCCTGACTCATAGAATCTCGAATAGTACCCACAACTAACTCCCCGTGGGACTTACTATTATCTAATCCATTAGGGTCTCCAAAAACATCTATCACACCAATCCTCATAGGTCTCCCAATAGGCTTATTTCTAGAAGGTTGAGGTGTAGAGGGGATGGTAGAGTAATCTCCAGGAGAAGGCTGGTGAGAAAATTCTCTTCTTATAGATCGTGGGAGAGAAAAATTCGCCGGATTCTGCTTTACTATTTTTAAAACTTCTCTAATTATATCATCCAAAACTGGTTCTATTAGAGATCGAATTTCTGGGGGGGTTATTACTAATATTAAACGAAATAAACGGATAAATTCTTCCAACTCTTTATAGTAATAATCGTCAAAGGAATTTGCAATATTAACTTGAGAAAATAAAATTTGAAATCCGAAGAAAAATAAAAACACTAAAAATAACTTTTTCATCGCTCCCTCCTTTCTCTATAAAATTTATACCATATTTTCCTATATTTGTCAAATTTAGCACTTATATAAAAAATTTTTTTAACTAAGACTGAACTTGCATGGAAAAATTGCAACCATTTCTATACTTTTTATTCCACCCAAAAATGAAATAGTAAAATTATCTTCTGGAAATGGTGCTAATGTATACAAATAGTTTCGGAATATACGTAAAACAGTTTCCTCAGGATTTTTTATTCTTAACCTCTCTAAAACAGCAATAAATCTACTCATCCTGTAATGATGGCTACTCCACTGAGATTGACCAGCATAATTTTTTAACTCATTATTCAGAAAACTACTTAAATCCACCCCTCCTAAATCTAACTGGAATCCATACCTATCGCTTTCGATTCTGAATTGTTTAGGTGTCTTCTTATTATTACTTAGATCTTCTTGATAAACCCATTTGAAACCCGCATTATCTAAACTTTCAATCCAGGAACGGGCAAGCATATGTCCCAATATATCATGACTGTGGGATGTTAAATAAAAAGCCACATCCCAGTTTTCTTTCTTCCAATCCCGGGGTAAAGAAGCATTGGGAGTAATTCCATCTTCAGAGATAATAAATGAATAACTGCCATCAGGATTCCGAACAGCAAAGATTTTTCTATTATATTTATACTTCTTACTTGGCTCCCAGAATGTAATACCGGAAGTATCTGTTACACTGCCTGTGAGGGATATTGCTTTATTTTCTCCCAATATTCTAAATATCGGGAACAACTCTCCCTGAAGATAATCATTAGTCTTATCCATTATAGCTATCACCTCTTCAAGAACGTTAATATAAAAATCATTGCTGTTATTAAAATAAGCATATGCCAAAATAGCAGAAAGTGACCTCAAACCATTATCCAGATCCTCAATGCCGGCATCAATCAATTCCTGCGTCTCTGGTTCCACTATTCCTGTGTACTGTACCAGCATTAAATTCTCCTTAAGCATATCTAAAACCTGAAGATATCTTATTACATAACCAACATTATTTATTTTCTGTCTTCTCCCCATCCAAGGCCCAGAAGCAGCACCTAAACTACGGGGAATATCTCTTTCTAAATCAATATCCTCCACCATTTCTAAAGCTTTACGAGGTGAAGGCAATGCATACAGAAGATATTCCACTGCCTGAACCAAAAAAATGTCCTTTTTAAATTCTTCTGGAAAATTTTCTGGGGAGTCATATTTTACATAATCATTTATTGCTATTAATTTCTGGAAATAATTGCACAGTCTGGTTAATCCATATCTATTTGCTATCAGTGTAAGTCTCTCCCAATCTCCTGAAGTTAACTTTTCAAAACTTTCAAGCAGCAAGGGTGAATTTTGACCTATATCAAGAAGTGTTTGTTTTACTTCTTCCGGGGTATGGGCCTCTAAAAATGAACCCTCTAAAAGCTCCCCCTTTTTAAAAAGTTTAAATGGGTCTTCATCACGAGAAAGCACTCTCAACCGACCTTCTCCATAGGGATCGATTATATCTGAATCTTCTTCTCTCCCTGCGAGGTCAACATAAAACGCAATTATCCCATCACAATCAACAAGAAAAATCCCTCCCTTTTGAACGTCAGGATAAATTCTGTATCCTTCAAAAATTGTAGGAAATATATATTTCCTACCTTGATATTCTACTATTCCATCATTTCCAATCTCAGGATAATTACTCAAGTTTAACTTATCGCGGATTCTCTGCTGTAATATACCGAAATCAATATATTCACCAAGAGTTTTAACTCTGCGAGCCTGAAGGTTACAGGGAAATATAAAAAGAATTATAATTACAAATAAACTCAACTTCTTATATTGACTACCCTTCTTCATTTTTCCCCTCCTCAAATTTATTTATACCACGGTCTTTTTATTATAAAGATTTATCTTCTGTGCTGTCTTATCAGTTCTGCAAAGGCATGAATTGCTTTATATATTTCCTCCACAGTGGCGGTGGCAAAACATAATCTCACTGCATTATCAGTGCTATGGTCAATGCTAAAAGCCCCGCCAGGAACATAAGCAAACTTCACATTTTCACCATCAATGTTTACTCCCTCTTTCACAGCCACATTATGTAAAAGTGCCTTTAAGTCCAATCCCCATTCTTGGGGAATTTCCACCCATACAAAAAGACCTCCCTGAGGAGGAGTCCAAGTTACTCCCTCAGGCATATATTCTTTTAAAGCATCATTCATGGCATTTGCCTTTTCAGCATACTCTCTGCGCAAAACCTGAATATGCTCTTTTAGCATCCCTGAACTTATAAATTTAGCGGAAATAATCTGAGGTAAAGCTGGAACCTCCACTTCTAATTCTTCCATCAATTGTGCAAATTCATCCATAT
>CAZUSK010000056.1:0-3774 GCA_964623345.1 uncultured Candidatus Saccharibacteria bacterium | reverse complement strand
ATAGGGCGTAGGACTGGAACACCAACCCCACGTAGCGATCCTTGGGGGCTACGTCGTTCATGAGCACTTCGTCGAAGTAGATTTTCCCAGCCGTGGGTCGATAGATGCCGGCGATCATGAGTAGGGTGGTGGTCTTGCCGCAGCCGGATGGCCCTAGTAGGGCGATAAACTCCCCGTCCCCCACTTCCAGAGTAAGCTCGCTCACTGCCACCACGCTGCCGAACTTCTTGGTCAGCCCTTCAAGCCGCAGCGAAGCCAATCCGTTTCACCCCCTGCAAGTTTACCTGCCCCCTTTCAGCCCACCCACGGTGACCCGCATCAGGTACTTCTGAGTAAACAAGAAGAACAGGAACACTGGCACCATGTAAAACAGAGACACTGCCGCCAAAAGGCCATAGTTGGTGAACCTGTAATTGCCGATGATGGCGTTGATGTAGGAGGTCAGGGTCCAGGCGTCCGGGCTGCGCACGAACGTGACGAGGAAGATGTACTCTGCCCAGCCGGACATAAAGGCAAAGATAGCGATGGCAGCAATCCCTGGCCTTACCAGTGGGAGCATAACTTTCCAAAACGTTTGGAACCGCGTCGCCCCATCCACCAGGGCGGACATCTCAATGTCCCAGGGCACGTCGTCGAAGAACCCCTTCATTACCCAGACGGAAAACGGCACCATAAGTCCGGCCCGGACCAAGATCACTCCGATCAAAGTGTCGAGCAAGCCCAGGGTACGGAGGATGTAGTAGAGGGCGATCAGCAAGGTGATGGCTGGGAAAGCATGCAGGATCAAGGTGGAGGCGAGGATCATGGATCGCCCGGGGAACTGCATGCGGGATATGACATAAGCTCCCAACGTGGAAACAGCGACCACAATGATAGTCACCCCAAAGGCTAGGTAAAAGGTGTTAAGCAACGTTCGCCAGATATTAGGCCAGGCTGGGGAGGGGGGCTTCCACAAAAAGCTCCAATTGGCAAGCGTAAACCCTTTGGGCACAAAGCCGAACACGAAGTTCCCCGAAAAGGCCCCCACGATCAGCCACAGGTAACCCACAATGATGGGGAGGGAGGCCAGGATGAGAAACGCGTACATCCCAGCCTTGAGCGCCTTTTGTTTGCGCCGCTCACGGATCAGGGAGCCAGGGCGGTAACGGGAACTTGACATGTCACGCCGTCTCGATCTTGGGCGGGGCCATCATCTGGCGGAACCGGAAGATCCGCCAATAGACCACCGACGCCACCCCTCCAATGACCACTAGAACCGTGGCCAAGGCCGCCGCGTACCCAAATGGGTACGTGCCCGAATAGGAACTGAACGCTAGATTATAAGCGTAAAGGGACCACACCTCAGAGGCGTGGTAAGGGCCGCCTTTGGTAATGAGCAGGATATATTCATACGAGGTAAGCAGGGACAACGTCTGATAGGCTGTGATGAACATAAGCGGCCAGCGGATCAAGGGCAAGATGATGTGGCGCACCTCCTGGAACCAAGACGCCCCGTCCACCCGAGCAGCCCACAGGTAATCTCTGGGAATGGCCTTAATGGCAGAAGAAAAAATCAACATACCCATGGAAGCGCCGATGATTCCATTGGTGACGATGATCACCCCCCAGGGGTATTGGCTAATCCAAGCCACGGAGGGCAGGCCCATGGCTGCTCTAATCCCGTTCAAAAGGCCATTCTTGGTAGGAGAGAGGATCCACAGCCAAATGGCAGCATAGACCACCGGAGGGGTGAACCGGGGCAAGAGCCACAACGCCCGGAAGAACAGCCCTGCCCTCTCGCCAATGCTGGTGGTGAGGAGGGCGAGGATGAGGCCGAACGTGACGTTGAAGATCCCAAGCGTGCCGAACGTGTAGACGAGGGTGTTGACCAGAATTTTGGGGATGAGGAAGTCGTGGGCCATGCGGTAGTAGTTGCCCAGCCCAATGAAATCCCACTTGAAGCGGTAATCCAGACTGGTGAACCCCATGACGGCGGTTACCACCGCCGGGATCACGAAGAAGGCCAGGGTGAGGAGGAGCCCTGGGGACAGAAAGAGAAAAGCCTGCCAGGTGGACGATACCCGCAGGGCGCCGCCTCTACGCTGCCGTCTTTCCGGTTGTGCCATAGGCCATAAAACGAAAGCCCCGGGCCTAAACAGGCCCGGGGCAAAGTTTACCCTACTCCTGGACGATCAGCTCATCGCCGAGCTGACCCTGCAGCCGCTGGATCAGATTGTCCAGGGCGGCCTGCGGTGTCAAGGTTCCTACCTCCACCGGCACGATGCCGTCTTTGAACAGAGTGTCCCAGTAGAATGGGGCGCTGGGGTGGTTGGGGCTGAACCGAGCGAACGGTGCGCACAGCTCGGACACGTGCTTGGCCCAGCGGTTGGCGGCGTACGGCCCATAGGAGAGCTGCGACTGGCGGATGGCCAGGTGCCCAGACCCGATGGCGTGCTTAGTATTCAAGTCCACTGCCGAGGCCATAGTGACGATCAGGAAGGCCAAATCGGGATGCTGGGAGGCGGCGGTGATCACGTGCACCACCGGGTGGGAGACGGACACTGGCTTGCCGCCCTTCTCTGCCGGTGGAATCGGGGCAAAGCCGACGTTCTCCCACAGGTAGTCCTCCGACTTGTTGTAGGGATCGCGCTGCCACTCCGCCCAGTTCCAGGACCCGCCGGTGAGGAAGATGCCCACCTTGCCGTCCGAGAAGCTGGAGTGGATCTCCGGCCAGGAGAGCTGGGACATGGCGCCGGGGGTGAGCCCTAGGTCCACCAGCTGCTTGACGAACTTCAGGGTGGCCAGGGTGGCGGACTTGTCCAGGACCAGCTTGCCGGTGTCCGGGTCCTGCAGGATACCGCCGAAGTCGTAGATGAACTGGAACCAGTCCGTCCCCGGGGTAGGCCGATGCCAAATGGCATAGCCCTCATCGACCACACCGGCTTCCAGGAGCTTCTGGCCGATGGCGATGATGTCGTCCAGGGTGAACTCGCCGGCGACCACCCGCTCTGGGATGGAGTTGATGAACTCGTCGGAGTAGCCAGCCGCTCGGAGCAGATCCTTCCGATAGTAGAAACCGCGGGCCTCGGTGTCCTGGGGGATCCCCCAGATGTGGCCCTTGTACCGGCAGGAATCCCACAGGGCTGGGAAGAAATCGTCGTAAACCTCTGGATACATAGCGACGTAATCATCAAGCGGAATGATGTACCCAGCCTCAGCATAAGGACCGATGTCCTCGTGGCCTGTGATGATGATATCGGCGATCTTCTTCGGGTCACCTGTTTGAAGGGCGAGCAAGTTGTTGCGCTTGTAGTTACTCCAGTTAGTGGTATCGAAAGTAGCTTCAATCTTCACGCGGACATCCGCACCCACCGCAGCGAGGTACTTGTTCACCCGCTCCACCGCGGCTTCCAAATTGAGCTTGCGGGTAATGGAAGGATCGTCCGGTCCCACCGTCCACGCCTTGATAAGGATTTCCTGCTGGGCGAAGGTCGAAAGCCCAAACAACGCTATCAAACCAAGAACCAAAATCCACTTTCGCATGTTCCACCTCCTTTAACTTCAATCATTTTTTATGACCACTTGCGATGCAGTCTCGATTTCGTCCCTAAGATCACCCCCTTTGCCCAAAGATCTCAAGCCGCAAGAGTAGGGTTAGAAGCTTTGTACGCCATTGATCCCGACTCAGCCTCATTTTAAGCACTCCCCCTTCCAGAAGCAAGCGCCGGTGGGAACCCGGCCGGCGGCAGTCCGAGCAGCTGGCGGGCCCGGTCTGGCACGTTAGTGCACACCCCG
>CAZUSK010000055.1:0-3853 GCA_964623345.1 uncultured Candidatus Saccharibacteria bacterium | reverse complement strand
AAAAATGCCCAAAAAAAAGAAAAAAACTCTCAAAACAAAAAAGAGGCGGATTCCTGAAAGAATTAAAGAAATTCTTATTGGAGCTGCCTCTTTGTTTGTAGCCTTGTTTCTCTTATTTTCTTTTTTTAATAAAGGAGGAGTAGCAGGTGAGATATTAACTAATTTATTTTTTAAACTCATTGGAAAAGCGGAGTTTCTTTTACCCTTGGCATTTTTTTTAATAGGAATATCTTTGATTTTTGCTTTTTCAAAGCATAAATGGCTAATTACTTTGGCCAGTTTTGGGTTTGTTTTGGCAACAAGTGGGATTTTGGCAACATTGGAACTTAAGAGAAGTGGCATTTCTCAGTTTACCTTAATTGAATCTGGGGGGTGGTTGGGTACGCTTCTTGCTTATCCGTTAGTAAAATTTTTTGGAGTCTGGGTGATAGGAGCTCTATTTTTAATGTTGCAACTTTTGTCAATTGGTATCCTTTGGTACTTTCTTTATAAGCCTCGTCAAACCAAAAGGAAAGAGAAGAAAGTAGTCAGTTTAGAAAAACCTATTTCACAGAAAGTAATTAATGTAAAAAAAGTTTTTGCACCTCGTTTTAAGGTAAAAACTTTAGAAGAAACGCTGCCGGGAACTTCTCAAAAAGAAAAAGAAAAAAAAGAGGCTATTCAAATAACTACAAAACCTAAGATTCAGGCGTCTCTTAAAACAGAAGGAGGCAAACTCCCCCCGCTTGATTTATTAGAAGAAGAAAAAGAAAAGGCAAAAGCAGGAGATATCAATGCTAATTCCCAAATCATTAAAAGAACATTAGAAAATTTTGGCATTTCTGTTGAGATGACAGGCGCAAATGTTGGTCCAACAGTTACTCAATATACTCTAAAACCAGCTGAAGGCATAAAACTCTCAAGAATTACTGCATTAGCAAACAATTTAGCCTTAGCTCTTGCGGCTCATCCTATTAGAATAGAGGCTCCAATTCCGGGGAAGTCATTGGTTGGAATTGAGGTGCCAAACCAAAAGAGAGTGCTGGTGAGATTAAGAAATCTTTTAGCTCATCCGGAATTTCAAAACGCTCCCTCTCCTTTAACCTTTGCTTTAGGAAGAGATGTAGTAGGGGAGCCAGTTTTTGCAGACTTGGGCAGAATGCCTCATCTTTTAATTGCTGGGTCAACTGGTACAGGTAAAACAATAGCCTTGAATACCATTATTATAAGCCTTCTTTATAAAAATACTCCCAACACCTTAAGACTTATTTTAATTGATCCAAAAAGAGTTGAATTTACAGCCTATAACCATCTTCCGCATCTACTTTGTCCTGTTATTTATGATGCAGACAAAACAGTGAATGCGCTTTCTTGGCTTATTCAAGAGATGGAAAAGAGGTTTGATATTTTTTCTGAGGTGGGGGCAAGAAATATTTATTCATTTAATAAAAAGATTGAAAAGAATTCTAAGCTCAAAAAAGAAGGTTTTTCAAAGATGCCATTTTTAGTTTTGATTATTGATGAATTAGCAGACTTAATGGCTACCCGTGCAAAGGATATTGAAGCAGGAATTGTGAGATTGGCCCAAAAAGCAAGAGCAACAGGTATACATTTAATTTTAGCTACTCAAAGGCCATCGGTTGAGGTAATTACAGGATTAATTAAAGCAAATATTATTGCAAGAATTGCATTTCAGGTAGCCTCCCAGGTTGACTCAAGAACAATTTTGGATATGGCAGGAGCGGAGAAACTTTTGGGTAATGGTGATATGCTTTTTGTTTCTTCGTCTGTATCAAAGCCAAAGAGAATTCAAGGAGCATATATTTCTGAGAAAGAAGTAGCAAGAGTTGCTGAGTTTATTTCAAAGAATCAACAGATTAAAGGTATTGATGAATTATCCGAAAGCATAGAAGAGGCTTTAAAGAAAGAAAGAGAGGAGGGTGTAGGGCAATTTTTTGGCGAAGCAGAGGATCCGTTATACGAAGAAGCAAAAAGATTAGTTTTAACTACCAAAAAAGCATCTGCATCTTTCTTACAAAGAAGATTGAGGATTGGCTATGCAAGAGCAGCAAGACTTTTGGATATGATGGAAGAAAGAGGAATTGTTGGCCCTCCAAGAGGGGCAAAGCCAAGGGAAGTATATGGGGAAGGGGAGAGTTTTGAAGAAGCCGACTCAGATAAAGAAGCAGATTTTGGGGAGGATTATAATGAGGGGATAGAGTAAGTCGTCAATCGTTTTACGGCATCGATACCGGTATCGTCATACGGCATCGTTATACGTCTTACGATTAACGATACGGGCCACGATGCCGTATAACAACACCTGCATCGATATATATTTCTATGGAAAACAATAATAAAAAACCTATAAAAAGCTTTCGAGATTTAGAAGTTTATCAAAATACATATCGCGCCTCTGTTATGATTGCAACGAAAATTTTATCTAAATTACCGGAAACCGAAAAATATGATCTTAGAAATCAACTAGCCCGGTCTTCGAAAGCAATTCCACGGTTAATTGCTGAAGGTTTTGCTAAAAAACATCAGCGGTCAGGTTTTCAGAAGTATCTAGATGATGCGATGGCAGAATGTAATGAGACAATAGTAAGCCTAGAACATGTTAAAGATATTTATAAAATTGAAGTTCATCTCTGCAATCAATTAATTGATATTTACGATAAATCAGCCCGACAACTCTTTAATTTAGCTGAAGCCTGGGATAAATTTAAACAAAGACGCCGGGTGAATCGGTAGTCGTTTTACGGCATCGATACCGGTATCGTCATACGGCATCGTTATACGTCTTACGATTAACGATACGGGCATCGACGCCGTATAACGTACAACGATACCTAGAAGGTTGAATAAACAAACAAAATAATTTAGAATAGAAAAATAAAAATATGGCAAGAAAAAAGAAGAAAACAGAATTAGGGAGCTTAAAAGAGGCAATAGAAGAAATAAAACGCCAATTTGGGGAGGGGGCGATAATGAGATTAAAGGAGGTGAAAGAGCAAAAGGTAGAGGCTATTCCTACCGGATCTATATCTTTGGATATTGCATTGGGAGTTGGAGGCTTGCCTCGAGGAAGAATTATTGAAATTTTTGGTCCGGAGGCTTCTGGGAAAACAACTCTGTCTTTGCATTGTGCAGCTGAAGCCCAAAAAAGAGGCGGGGTGGCTGCTTTTATTGATGCCGAACATGCTCTTGATCCTTCTTATGCAAAGAAAATTGGAGTTAATGTTGATGACCTTTTAATTTCCCAACCCGATTCTGGAGAGCAGGCTCTACAAATAGTTGAAAATCTTGTTAGATCAGGAGAGGTTGATGTGATTATTATAGATTCTGTGGCAGCTTTAGCTCCTCGCGTTGAAATTGCAGGAGAAATGGGAGATCAACATATAGGGCTTCAAGCAAGATTGATGAGTCAGGCCTTAAGAAAACTTTCAAGCATTGTTTCCAAGACAAGAACAATTGTTATATTTTTAAATCAAACCCGAATGAAAGTGGGGATTCCTTTTGGAAATCCAGAAACCACTCCAGGAGGGTTGGCTTTGAAATTTTATTCTTCTGTAAGAATAAGGCTGCAACCAAAGGCAAAAATAAAACACGGCGATAAAATTATTGGCACAAGAATTGAGGCAAAAATTGTGAAAAATAAAGTTGCCCCTCCTTTTAAAACAGCTGAATTTGATATTTACTATAATGAAGGGATTTCTTATGAGGCAGATTTAATAAATACTGGACAAAAATATGGTGTGATTAAAAAAAGCGGAAGTTGGCTTGAATTTGAAGGAAAAAAAATCGGCCAGGGTTTGGAGGCGGCCAAAAAGTTTTTAAGAGAGAATCCAAAAATTGCAAAGGAGATAGAGGA
>CAZUSK010000054.1:0-3881 GCA_964623345.1 uncultured Candidatus Saccharibacteria bacterium | reverse complement strand
ATGCTTCAACAACTCAGTTTATTACTAATCTTACCAATTCAACTGATGATTTCTATAATGATAATGTTTTGGTCTTTACTTCTGGGACGAATGCTGGTCAGGTAAGGAGAATTATTGATTACGGTGGAACTTTAAAGAAAATTACGGTTGATCCACCTTTAGCAGAAGCGCCTGCAAATAATGATACTTTTAGCATTTTATCTCAAACTGCAGTGGCTGGAATTGATGCTCAAACAATCTGGACTTATAGCACCAGAACTTTGACTGCGCCTGATTTAGATTCTGGTTCTCTGGCTACTTTGGCTGACTTGCAAAAACAATGGACGGTTTATCTTTCTGATTTTGGAGAAGTTTTAGCCGGCAACACTTATCGGGCAAAATTGTGGGTTTTGAATTACGAAAGTGTTCCTACTGATGCTAATGCTACCCCAACTTTGACAATTTACGATGCGGTACGCAATAAAGTGGTGGAAAATGTGGAAATGACAAAAATATCTACCGGAATTTATGAATATACTTATAGTGTGCCTTCTAGCGCAGTTCAAGGCGTTTGGGAAACAGATGTTTCTGTTGAAGTGGAGCCAGGCAAAATAATCAAGAGAAATGATTATTGGGAAGTAGAGGGCTCGCCGGCTCAAGTGAAGATAAATTCTATAACTGATAATACAGTTCCTTCTATTTCCGCTAATGTGACAATTTCCAACGAAGGTTCAGCCGGTTATGAGTATCAATACGAATGGTGTGTAGTTTCCAGCGAAGATAATACTTGCGGTGGAGGTGATGATGTGTTTTATTCTTCGGCGGCAAAATATATCCAAGCCGGCGAGGATTGGAATACTACTTTAAATGCCACTGTTTCTAACACTGGTAGTTATTGGTTCAAGGTGGTTGTTTATTATGGCACAGAAAAATCAGGCGCTTCTCAGACATTTACTGCGGGTGAAGAGGAGGAGGAAGAAGAGATATCGACTCCAGGAGGTGGCGGTGGTGGCGGAGTTATTCTTCCCGAAAAAGAGAAAAAAGAGGAAGAAAAACCGCCAAGCACTCTTGGAGCAGTTTGGGACTGGATTAAGAAAATCTTAAAGCGCTTGACTGGTGTAGAAAAAAAGACTACCACTTTAACTGCTAGTGTTGCCAGATTAGAAGTAAGACTTGCTGAATTAGACAAAAAAGTGGTCAAGGTTCTAAAACCTGCCCCGCCTCGAATAGTTAGAGAAAAAGTTATTGAAAGACGAGTAGTGGTAAGAAAGCCAATGCCTCAAGTTCCAAAAAGAAGAGCGAGAATTAGATTAGAAGGGCGCTAAGTCCTAAGCGCAAAGCGTAAAACTCAAAGTGCAAAACTACAACTTAAAGTGCAAAAGCAATTAGATTCTAAATTCAAATCAAATAAATCTCAAATGTTAGATGTCAAATGTCAAATCCATATGCCAAATGTCAAATCTGATAAAATAAAATTCAAAATTAAAAATTACAAATACAAAATTGCAATTCAAAATTAAAAATTAAAAGGAAGAAAATAATTTTGAATTTGAAATTGCAATTTGTAATTTTTCATTTGTAATTTGGAATTAGATAGGGAAATAGATTTGAGTTTTGACTTTTGAGATTTTAATTAGTTTTAAGCTTTACGCTGTAGCTTTACGCTTTACGCTTTGAGTTTTGAGTTTAAATATAATTAGTAATTTGGAAATTAATTTATTTGCATTATGAGAATAAGAAAAATTTACAATGGAATAAAACCGCCTGAAGAAAAATCAAAAAAGGGTTTTCGGAAAAAATTTTTTAGAATTTTAACCGTTGAATTTGCCTCGCTTTCAATTTTGGAGGTTTTGCTAATTGTAGGTATTGTTGGCGGAGGAATATTTTACATTAAAAACATCCTTCAGAAATCTTACCAAGAAAGATTAACCGAAAAAATTAGTGGTTTGGAGAAATGCCAAAAAGATTTAAAAAAGCAAGCAGAAGAATATGCTTATGATAAAGTGAAAATTGCTGATACTACGAATATTTTACTGGCTTTACAGGATTATAATTTTGATACGGGAAACTTGCCAGAAAGTTTAGAGGAATTGAAAAAGAAGAACTATTTAGATGGAAATTTGTTGGACCCAGAATTTGGCAAGCCGTATTATTATAAAAAGTTATCTCCTGAAGATTATGTTTTGTGTATTTACTTGTCAACCGGCGTGTGGGGAACGAATGTTAAAGATTGTCCGAGTAAAGAAGAATTTTTGGCTTCTTTGGATGAAGAGATTAAAAAAGAACAAACAGAAAAATCTTCAAAAGAGGAAAAGACAGTTATTGTTTCTCAAACTGTTACCGGTTGGCTAAGGGTGAGAGAAGAGCCTTCTTTGGATGCCAGAATTTTAACTAAAGTTTATCCGGGCGAGGAATACAAGGTTTTAGAAGAAAAGGATAAATGGATAAAAATTGAACTTAAAGAACCGGTTGAAATTGGAGAAGAAGTTTTTAATACTGGCTGGGTGTGGAAAGAATATGTAAAAATGAAATAAGAGTGTGATGATAGATAATTTTCTAAAACCAGCATCAAGATTTTCTTTTAAAAAAGTTTGAATTTCGTTCAGGAAAAACAAGTAAACCCCGCACCATTTTTGTTACAAAAGTGGTGCGGGATGGCTTTTGGTGGTGCGGGGTAAAAATCTTTTGAGCGAGCGCCGCCCCGACTAAAGTCGGGGCGGGGCGAGCGAAAAGGGCTTAACAACAGCTTTCTGAAGGCAGGCGGGGCTTTGCCCCTGCCTGCCCTGTTTTTTAAAAATCGCCATTGTCTTTTTGTTTGCAATTTTTTTTAATAGACAGAGCTTGCCTGTCTGTCCTTTTTAAGTTTTGGTCTCTTTTTGCAGAGGTAGATAAAATCTGAATTTTTGATAAAATAAAATAAAGAAATATGAATCAAACTTTATGGCATAATCTTTCTTGGAAAGAAGCGGTTGAGAAATTAAATTCAGATTCTCAAAAGGGTTTAAATGAGAGAGAAGTAAAAAGTCGGCAAGAAAAATTTGGTAAAAATTCGATACCAAAGGAATTATCTTTTTCCTCACTGAGGATATTTTTGGAACAGTTCAAAAGTCCTCTAATTTATATTTTAATAATAGCAGGCATTGTTACTTTAGTTTTAAAAGAATGGACAGATTCTATTGTTATTTTTGTAGCAGTTTTTATTAATGCTCTTTTTGGGTTCTGGGAAGAAAATAAAGTTTCAAGGGTTTTGGAAAAACTGAAAACAGTATTAAAAACCAAGGCAACTGTATTGAGAGACGGGCAAAAAGTTGAAATTCTCCAAGAAGAACTTGTTCCCGGAGATATAATTTATCTTAAAGCTGGGGATAAAGTTCCAGCTGATGGAAGATTGATTGAGGTTGAGAATTTAAAAATCTCAGAAGCAGTTTTAACTGGAGAGTGGATTCCCAGCCAAAAAACAACAGAGGTTTTGCCAAAAGAAACACCTTTGGCTGACAGAGAAAATATGGTTTATATGGGTTCTTTAGTTGAAGAAGGGTCAGGAAAAGTGATTTGCACTGAAATCGGGTCAGCAACTGAAGCAGGAAAAATTGCCCTTTTAGTGAAAGAAACCAAAGAAGAAAAAACTCCTTTGCAAAAGAAATTGGCCGGATTTGGAAAGATAATAGGGATTTCAATCGCGGGAATTTGTTTTTTTATTTTTATCGGAGGCATTTTAAGAGAAGGCAGGCCCTTGGAGATGTTTGAAGCCAGTGTGGCTATGACAGTTGGAGGAATACCAGAGGCCTTGCCGGTAGTAATGGCAGTGATATTGGCGATTGGTATGGAAAAAATTTTGAGAAAAAAGGGATTAGTTAGAAAGTTGTCTTCGGTCGAAACTTTAGGTTCGACCCAAATTATTT
>CAZUSK010000053.1:0-4009 GCA_964623345.1 uncultured Candidatus Saccharibacteria bacterium | reverse complement strand
AAGAAAACCCTCCGTAAATTTCTGAGGAGGGAAAAATAAAACCCCTTCTTTTAGCAAGGGAAATAATTTTTTCCATCAAATCCTCCATAAATTAAAATTAATCAATGATAATTAATCAATAATTAATCCCTCATCTCCAAAAACCTCAGTTGTAAGTGCCGGTGTCTCTATAGACAACTCTTGATCCGTCCATTGATCAACCCCAGTTAAAGTAGCCTTATCTATTAAGGTTGCAAAATTATCAATCTGGTTTTGGTTGGGTTTAAAGCGTATCTGAAAAGCAATTTGGTATGGTTCCTCAATTCCAGAGCCTGCAGGTAGATCACCTATTTCCCAAAGGATTTCTCTTGTTTGAGGATCAAACGTAAGTTTTTGGGGTTCAATTTGGCCAGTAAGACTTACCTCAGGCGGTAAAACCGCTTTCACTTTTACATCTTTTAACTGATTATAATAATTTTTAATTTTCCAAATAACTGTAAAAACAGACTCTTGATTTGCTTTGGGAGGCAAGGGTCCCTCGCTGCCAAAAATTTCATCATCAATATATACCTCTTGGGTCAATTCTACTTTAGAGTTTATTTTTATGCTAAAGACTCTTTTGGCTTGCGCCAGACGTATTTCATTTTCTATCTTAGGGTTTCTTATTTTTGAATCTTCGTCTTGCTTTAAATTGACCCAAAACTCTACTTCTCCCGCCTCCCCGGGTTCTAAAAATTTTAATGAAGAAACTTTGTTTGCATCCCAAATGATTGTATTATCACCGGGGCCAAAATCTCCATCTGGAGCCTTTATTGAAGAAAGATCTAACAAATCCCCTTTTAATTTCACCACTAGGAATAAATTTTGAAATGGTCTATCTCCGATATTTTTGAAATTGATCTGATAATGTAAAATATCGCCTGGGTTGGCAATATAATCTCTTTTACCATTAATTGTCTGGTCAATATAGAGAGAGGGTTCTACAAGAAGAACTCTCTTTGAAATCTTTTTTAAAGCAACATATTTATTTGAAACAGCCATTCCGATCTCTGCTTTAAATGTTTTCTCTTGTCCGGTTTCTCCAGAGAGCATTCCTCTAATTATTATCCTTCCTCCTTCTGCTTTATTTAAAACGGAAATCAACCATTCATTTTCGGATAACCCTTTTGGTTCGCTTTCAATAAATTGAAAACCGGGAGGATATTCAACTTTTATTCTTACATCAGTCAAAGGAAGATCAATGCTTGAAAAATAATTTAAAGAAAATTCAAACTTTTTGCCCGCTTCAATTTCGGAAGGAAGATCAAACTCAAAGCTCAATGGAACATTATCAATAATTGTTATACAGCTTGTTGACCAATAATATGTAGCCGTAATATCTTTTGGACGTGCATAAAAAGTGGCTTTCGCTTCTCTTGCCTCCTTCTCTTCTCCAAATAAATACGCTCTAAACTCAAAAGATTCCTCTTCTCCCGGGTATAAGGCTCCATCAAATTGGTCTTTTTCAATAGTGCGTCTCAATAAATTTGCTTGATCGGTTGGCAAAGAAAAGTTAGGAAATTCAAAAACAAGACGTGGGTCCTCTAGTCTTACTGTACCATTATTTTTAATTTTAACGATGTATTTTACCTCCTCTCCTATATCTGCTGTCTCCGGCCCAATAATCTCTACTTTTACATTTTCTTTTGAATAAGTATTTCTCTGCCAATACCAAAAACTTATCCCGGCCAGGGCTAAAAAAAGCAGGATAGCTAATGCAAGAAGTTTATTTCTCATCTTTTTTGGGAAGTAGACTTTCTAAAAACTTTATCTTTGTTCTAATTTTTTGACGTTGAACTGCGCTTCCTATTCTGCGCTTTGTTTTTTTAAGACTTCTCAAAGCTTTTTTAAATTCAGATAAAGTAATATATCCTCCAAATTGTTTTTCAGGAAATACTTCTTTTTCCATTGCAATTAATTCCTCTCGAGTTAGTTTCCCTGCCCCTTTTATTCTTTCAGGAGCTTTTCTTGCAAGGAATTTTTTCAACTCTCTTCTATGAACATACCGCCGACTCCCAAAAAGCGGAGAGGCAGGAGGTTTATGTTGAATAATCTCTCCTTTCTTTGGCTTTTGTGATTCTGTAGAAAACCTTTCCAGCAATGTTTTTGTTGCCATTCTAGATATTTTTTGAAAGGCACCAAATATGTCCATATTTTTATTTTACCTCAGTTTATTTCGCAGGTCTAACAATTGCTATCCAAATAGTTTCCTCGTCCAACTTGCTCTTTTTTTCTCCTAACATGTCAGAAAGTAGAAGTTCCTTATTTATACAATGTACCTCTTTTGTCTTAGTTTGCTCTAATATCTTTTTTAAATACTTTTGAACAATCCTCACAATTTCGCCGCTTGCTTTGATATAAACATCAATTTGTTTTTGGGGTGTAAGTTTAGCTTTCTTTCTAAGATCTTGGATAATTCGAATTAGTTCTCTTAGGACACCTTCCTCTTTTAACTCTTCTGTAATAGTAGTATCTAATGCCATTTCAACCTTTCCTTCTTTTGCATAAACATAGGATGGTTTTTTCTTTAAACGATCAACTAATACAATTTTTTTAACATTTATCTCTTGTTCTACAAGTTTAATTACCTCTTTTCTTATTCGTTTTTCAAGTTTAACTTCTGCTGTAGAAAGAGGTTGTCTTACTTTAATTTTTGCTTGCGATCTCAACCTTAACCCAAGAGTAACAATTTCTCTTGCTATATCCATCTCCTCCTCAAGTTTTTTATCAATAAACTCCTTTCTTTCTTTTGGCCATTTTTCTAAATGGACACTTTGTTTTTTATGACTTAACCCTTTGTAAATCTCTTCGGCAATAAATGGCACAAACGGAGCAGAAAGCTTGGCAACTTCCATTAAAACAAATCCTAAAATCTCTGCCGCTTCTTTTAGTGCTTTTTTGCTCTTTGGTCTTTGAAACCTCTCTCTTGAGCGCCTAATATACCATAAAGAAAGATCCTCTACAACAAACTTCTCGATAAGTCTTGCTGCTTGAACAACGTCAAAGGCTTCTAAGCTTTGGCTTACCCTACCAACAAGAGAATATAATTTTGATACAATCCATCTATCTAATATGTTTACTTTCTTTAACCTATTTGATGAAATGTCTCCTTGTATTTTTCCTTTTGGAAAATATGTTTTTAAGAAAAGATAACAATTGAAGAATGTCATTAAAAATCTTTTTAAAACCTGCTCTACATCTTTCTCTGCAAACAATTTAGGATAGTCCGGTGGGTTTATAGTAAAGAAGTACCACCTTAAAGCATCTGCCCCATATTTTTCTACAATCTGCCAAGGATCCACTACATTACCTTTAGATTTTGACATTTTCTGTCCTTTTTCATCTAAAACATGTCCTAACACAATTACATTTTTATAAGGGGGGCCAAAGCCAAGAAGTGTTGAAATAGCCAATAGAGTATAAAACCATCCTCTTGTTTGGTCAATTGCCTCTGAGATATAATCTGCTGGAAATTGTATCTTTTTATCAATAAGTTTTCTGTTTTCAAAAGGATAATGCCACTGAGCGTAAGGCATTGATCCTGAATCAAACCAGCAATCAATTACTTCTTCTGCTCTTTTCATTCTCCCGCCACAAACAGGACAAAGAAATTGAATTCGATCTACATAAGGACGATGAAAATCTAACTTCCCTTCTTTGTTATAAGGAAAAGCCTTATACTCCCACTTCTTCAACTCCCCTTCTTCTATCTTCCATTCTTTTTTAGGTTTCATTATCTCTTTATCGCTTAAACCAAAAGATAGGCTTTCAAGCATTAAAAGGGGAATTTTATGGCTAATAATTAAAATTTTTTTATTTTGGTATCTTTTTTCAACCTCTTTTATGAAATCAAACATTCTTGCCCTTACTTGAAAATAAGTTTCTCCTTCTGGAAATCCTTGGTTGTATTTTTTTAAAAGTAATTCTTTCTGGCTAAGTTTATTTTCGGGGTTAAAAAATTTATTTCCTTCTTTGATTGGTTTGCCATTGA
>CAZUSK010000052.1:0-4063 GCA_964623345.1 uncultured Candidatus Saccharibacteria bacterium | reverse complement strand
AAAAAAAGGAGGTGAGATAAGTGATAGAGCTTTTTGGACTGTTAGGATTGGTAGGTTTCGGATTGTTGGTTCTTGGACCCCTCTTTATTTTTAGTAAAATAAGGAGGGGGCGGGGTAGAAACTTTTCTTTTCAAACTGCGCAAACGCCTTCTCAAGAGAACACATTTTGGTATCGTACAAAAAAGGGAGACTTAAGGCAAGCACGAGTTATAGGAAAGCACAAAGGTCAACTGGTAGTTGAGTTTCCTGAGCACCATCACTGGTGCATAATTCCTCCATATGCTCTTGTTGTAAGACGGCGTTGGCACAACCCCGGGGCTTCTTAGTCCCGGGTCTTTTTCTTTATTGAAATTATAAAATTTCTAATTTCTACGAGAACAGTTCTCGTGGGTTTTTATAAAGGTCTCATGGAGGAGGATTAAGGATCTTTCTGTGGATATTCAGATTTGATTTTAGTGAGATTTTAAGCTAAAATAAAAATAGAAATGGATATAAAAAATCTTAAAAAACAGGCTCAAAAAGAGCTTAATTTAATTGTAAAGATAGACGAGTTAAAGGAGTTTGAGAGGAGATATTTGGGTAAAGAAGGGAAAGTTACTAAGCTTTTGAGGTCTCTAAAAAATCTGCCTCAAAAAGAAAGAAGATTAATAGGAAAAGAGGCTAACGAATTAAGGGATAAGTTGGTGCTTGCTATTAAATCAAAGAAAGAGGAAATAAGAAAAAGAGAAATTGAAGAAAAAGAAAAACAAGAGTGGATTGATGTTACCATTCCTCCAAAGAAGATTGAGAAAGGCCATCTTCATCCGCTTACTCAGGTAGCAGAAAAAATAGAAGAGATTTTTATGGGTTTGGGTTTTTCTGTAATAGAAGGGCCGGAGATTGAAAATGAATGGTACAACTTTGATGCTTTAAATATTCCCAAAGAACATCCAGCAAGAGATCTTTGGGATACTTTTTGGATAAAAGAACCAAGAACCCTGCCCGTCCGGCAGGCGGGCAAGAACCAAGAACCAAAGTTGTTGTTAAGGACTCATACTTCTCCGGTACAGATTCATTATATGGAGAGACATAAACCTCCTTTGAGAATTATTTCTCCGGGAAGGATTTATAGATACGAAGCTACAGATGCCTCCCATGAAATTAATTTTTATCAAGTTGAAGGATTAATGATAGACAAAGATGTAAGTGTAGCAAATTTTTACTTTATAATGGAAGAGTTTTTCAAATCATTTTTTGGCAAGGAAACAAAAATAAGATTAAGACCAAGCTTTTTCCCGTTTACTGAGCCAAGTTTTGAGATAGATGTTTTATGTTCAATTTGTAAAGGGAAGGGATGTAGTGTTTGTTCACAACGTGGATGGATAGAAATAGCAGGGGCAGGAATGGTCCATCCTAATGTTTTGAAAGCAGTTAAAATTAACCCAAAAAACTGGCAAGGTTTTGCCTTTGGAATGGGATTGGATAGACTGGCGATGATGAAATATAAAATTAATGATATCCGGTTGTTTTATTCAGGCGATTTGAGATTTCTTAAACAATTTTAATAAAAATTAAAAATTTAAAATTAAAAGTTAAAAATTCCAATTCAAAATTTAAAATTAACAAGTTAACTTTAAATTTTGAATTTTGCATTTTGAATTTAATATTATGATTTTTTCTTACAACTGGCTACAATCATTTTTTGAAAAGAGATTGCCAAATCCTAAAAAATTAGGGGAATTGTTAACTTTGCGCAGCTTTGAGGTACAAGGAATTGAGAAGAGAGGAAACGATTGGATATTTGATATTGATGTTACTCCAAACAGAGTAGATTGTTTTTCTCATCTGGGGATGGCAAAGGAATGTGGGGCAATTTTGAAATTCAAAATTAAAAATTCAAAATTAAAAATTAAAGAGGATAAGAATATAAAAATAAAAGATGTTGTAGATGTTGAAGTTAAAAACAAAACGGATTGTCCCAGATATACCGCAAAGGTAATTTTGGGAGTAAAAGTAAAGCCTTCCCCGAGATGGATACAGGAAAGGTTAATTTCTTGTGGACTTCAGCCAATAAATAATATTGTTGATGCCACAAATTATGTAATGTTAGAGGTTGGACAACCGCTACACGCCTTTGATCTTGATAAAATCAAAGGCGCAAATCCTAAATTCCAGGCTCCAAATTCCAAACAAACCCCAAACCCCAAACCCCAAACCCCAAACAAAAAAAAGATAATTATAAGGAGGGCTAAAAAAGGAGAAAAAATAGAGGCTTTAGATGATAAAATCTATATTTTAAATGAAAATATTTTAGTTATTGCAGATAAAGAAAGCCCTATTGCTATTGCAGGAATAAAAGGAGGCAAAAAAGCCCAAATCTCAGAGGAGACAAAAAACATTCTTATTGAGTCAGCCAATTTCAATCCGGTTTTAATAAGGAAAGGACAAAGAGAGCTTAGACTTAAAACAGATGCTTCTTTTAGATTTGAACATGGGCTGGATCCCAATATAACAGAGATGGCTCTTTTAAGAGTAACAAGTCTTATTCAAGAAATTGCTGGTGGTAAAGTTTTGGCTGGTGAAGTTGATTATTATCCCCAAAAAGTTAAACCATGGACGATTAAGTTAGATATAAAAAGGCTTAAAAGAGTTTTAGGCATAGAAATTCCCTTAAATAAAGTATTAGAGATTCTTAGAAGATTAGATCTTGAAATAAAAGAAAGAAAAAAAGATACTGTAGTTGTGCGCATTCCTACAATAAGAAAAGATCTTCAAATAGAGGAGGACTTAATTGAAGAGGTTGGTAGAATTTATGGATATGAACATATTACTGTCAATCCGCCAAAGACTCTACTCAAGTTGCCAGAAAAGGAAGATGCGCTTGTGTGGGCATCTAAAGTCAGAAGAATTTTAAAAGAACTTGGGTTTGTAGAAGTCTATAATTATTCATTTATAAGTGAAAAAGATAAACAAAAATTAAATTTAGCAAAATTAATAGAGCTTCAAAATCCTATCAGTGACGAGTTTAAGTATTTAAGACCATCGCTTTTGATTAACTTGATCAAAAATATTCAAGAAAATCAGAAGAATTTCAGACAATTTAAATTATTTGAAATAGGAAAGATATTCTATCGGCAAAAAGAGAAATTCTTTGAGAAGAGAATGCTCTCTGGAATAATCTTTGGAGAAAAAGAGGGCTTCTACTTAATAAAAGGAATTGTAGATAGTTTACTTGAGCAGCTTGGAATTTCAGATGTTTTTTATGACGAGTATCAGCCAACACCAGAAGATTCTTCGTCTTCTTTCTGGCACATTAGAAAATCTGCGGAAATTAAAGTTTCAAATAAAGAAATCGGGTTTTTAGGAGAAATTTCCAAGAAAGTGACCAGCCTCTACGAAATTAAGTCTGAGATTTATGCTTTTGATATCGATTTTGACAAACTTGTAAAACTTGCTTCAGAGGAACAAGAATATCTCCCAATATCAAAATATCCAGCAGCTGTGCGTGATATTGCAATACTTACTCCTTTAACTACAAAAGTTGCCGATGTTATGAATGTTATATATGGAGCAGGTGGTAGGCTTTTAAAAGATGTTGATTTATTTGATATTTATATGGGAGAAGAACTTCCTGAAGGAAAAAAGAATATAGCTTTTCATTTGATATTTCAGTCTGACAAAAAAACGCTTTCAAGCGAGGAGGTAGACAGATTGTTTAACAAAATTATTCAAGCCATAGAAGAAAATCCTGAATGGGAGGTGAGAAAGTAAATTTAAAATTCAAAATGTAAAATGCAAAATTACAATTCAAAATTAAAAATTTAGAAAGAAATTATGCCGAGAAAAAAACAGACTTCTAAAAAACAAGAAGAATATACAGCAAAGGATATTTTTGTCTTAAAAGGTTTGGAACCGGTAAGACAAAGACCAGCAATGTATATTGGCTCAACTGGATCTGAGGGCTTGCACCATTTAATATGGGAGTGCCTTGATAATTCCTTAACTTATGAAACTCCAACAATTGTAAAGGAAAATGGAAAAATTGTCTTAAGAAAGATTGGAGAGCTGATTGATGAATATTTTG
>CAZUSK010000051.1:0-4239 GCA_964623345.1 uncultured Candidatus Saccharibacteria bacterium | reverse complement strand
CCCCCTTGAGCTCGTAGACTACTGTGCTAATCTCGTCTATCTTGTCTTCGAGTCTCTGGAGCCTCTGCGCCACGCTCTCGCTCACTACTCTACCCTCCTCAGTAGGTACTTTTCTGTATCGCTTACATGGAGTACCATATCAATGGGATTGTGTTTCTTTAGCAAAGCTACTTTCTCCTCGTTGGAGTGAGCCACGGCAACTATGGTGTATTTGATCCCGTCGACCTCGATTACATCGCCCACGTTGTACGTCATGCTATTCCCTCCTTTATGCAGTTATTGATGCGTATGGTTTCCCTACAATCTTCACATACACCTGTTCTACGTATGTGTATCCGCCATTCGTTGGGCTCGCTCTTAAATTTATTTGTATCTTGTCACCCTTTTCGACCACTGCATAGGATATCATTTCTACGTTATAGTCTGTTCCGTTTGCATATCCCCCCGTGTCCACTAAGTGGTTTTCCCACCTAATTGTGGTTGTAGTTCCTTCGGACGCGTCGTAATGTTTTATCATGAAGCTACTGTTACCGTCTCCGCCACTTCTAAAGGTTAATGCTCGTATCTCTACGATCCACTCGCCTTCTGGGATGTTGTCGAGGGTAAATTCCTTCACGGTTACGTCTGATGTGGATGATGTCCCTTCTTTTATCGGGTCTGCCGCGATAACCTTTCCTATGATACTCTCCTCCCGATATGCGCCCACTACTGTCGTTGTTGCCATGCTATCTCCCCCCTCACCTCAGTGCATAGAAGTAAATGTCCACGCTATCAGCTCCCCCGAGGTCATCCACGTACGCCCGTACGTACCTAACAGGTTTGTTGACAACGTGGCGCATCCAGCTAGAGCTGTCGGTATAGTCATCCAGATCGAACCAATTAGTGCCGTCTACGCTCCCTTGGAAGCGTACATGTGTCCCTGAGCTTGTCCCGTTGATGATTACAACCCACGTAAATAGCCACGCTCCTGTGACCGTGTCATAGCTAGCTGTTGGCCCTGTGCTGGACACTCCTGTAATGCTAGCGGCCTGAGAGGGTGGTACTGTGTGCACTCTCCCCGTATCGTCACCTAATAGGTTTACCCACTCCGATCCATCCCATACCTGTGTTTTAGCGTATTGTACCGATGGGTATACGTACACAGGCATGTTACTCACCCTCCGATATCTCTACCACAGTTACCTCCGTTTCAGAGGGAGCTATTGCCCACACTTCACCCGTATGGTACTCGTCCCCGTACATGCCTCCGTTCGCCTTAACGGGTATACCTTTACGCTTCCCCGTTGTGCTTACCTGACTGTCGTGACCGACATAGACGTCTATGCTCCCCGCGTTGATTACTGCCCAGAACTTGCGCTTCGGGTTCGCCACGAGGAGCCTGACAGGCTTAGTTCCTACGCTAAGCGTGAGTACCGCCATGCTATCCTCCCCCGCCTATCCGATTAGGCCCCCCCAAACAAATGAAAGGGGGAAGAATGTTAAGCTACCCTGATGATTGGCAGTATCCTGATCTCGTTGGTATCGTCGCTCTTTATCTGTAGCTCTATGCGCCTTCCTGCCTCGATGGGAGCCTTGGAGAAGTCTATGTATATGTAGTTGTCCGTTATGCTCCTGAGCGTTGCATCAGCTGGATATCTTGCCTCGCTCCTGAGGTCGTGGATTGTGCCCTCGAATGTCATCTCTCCGTCCACGTAGACACGCACTTCTCTGACCGTTGCTGTGTCACTCGTTGCTGTGGGTATCGTGGGGGAGTATATCAGGAAGCCATGGAGCGCTCCGCCATATGTGGTGTCTACTGCCGTGTTGAAGGCTCCCGTGCTCGGTGGAGTGAAGCTAAACGTTGGTATCTCGTAGTGTGCTCTCTCTATAGCCTCGGGATATTCGAGCGTTGCCATGGTAAGCTTCTCCGTGTCTACTGTCGCCACGCTTGTGTGCAGGAATCTAATAGCTAGCACGTGCTCCCCCGTTGGTAGTGCCATAGGAATCCTTAGACCGCTCACATAACCGAGTTCATTGTCGTTTGCTGGCACAAGGTAGAGGGGTTCTCTTCCGTCTACCAGAACGTTGTAGGCAAGCAGATCCTGTCCGCTCATCTCCGTAGTAATTCTACCGCTCAGCTTCACTTGTACCTTGTTGATAACGCTCAGTATGTCGGAAAGCGATGGTGCTGTGGCTCCGTTCTGCAGTACTTCGAGCCCTACGTCTATTGCGTGGATGTACCTAGGTTGCACTATCAGGATGTCATCCGTGTCCTCTGTGAAAGCCACCCTATTCCTGATTAGCCTCTTATACACGACCATGTTCTACCCCCCTTTACGCCTTCTTCTTTGCCATGGCCCACTTGTGGAGCGTCTCCGCCACGATCCTTACGCGCTCGATGTTCTTGGGGTCACCCTTAGGCCCTTTCTCTGGGAGTGATATACCTTCGATGACTCTGAGCACTTCGGACATCTTTCTGGCATATTCATCCGTTGCGGCTCTCACACCAGAAGCGTATCGGTCAGCACCAACTTCGAGAGCCTTCTTCTTCCACTTCTCAGTCCCTGCGGCCCTGACTCCACCCACGTAGCGCTTTTCTGCTATTGCCGCTTGCAGAGCCTTGGCCCATCTGTCATATGCTTTTTCTGCGGCGGCGGCCCAATCCTCGGCCGTCTGGATCCCGAATTTGTAGTCATCTACCGCCACAGAGGCGCGCTCTTCCCACTTGCGCCTCACAACATCGATGGGCTTTACCTTAACCATCTTCTCACCCTCCTCTATCCGCTAGCTTTGGGCATCCGAATATATTAGGTCTCCATCCCTATATATAGCGTGGATGGTGTGCGTACTATAGAACGGGGGAGTATGTACCCCCCTGAAGAGATAGAGCGCATAATACAAGTGCTCCGTGAGCGCACTATAGCGTCCACAAGACAAGTGGCTAAGGGAATAGGGCGCTCCTGTGCGTACACAAAAGTGTTGCTAGCGTTCCTCTTCGGTAAAGGCAGAGTGGGTTGCGTGGAAGTGGAAGAGAAGTACGCGGTTGTGGACGCGTCGCTTAAGGCTAAATATTGGTATTTGGTAGAGAATGAGGAAAGGGTGATAACATGGCTCGCCCAAAATTCCCGCATTTTACGCTGGAGGAAGCTCGTACCCTAGAGCTCTTTCAGGCTTCGAGGATATTGGTCGGAAAGTGGTCGTACGATGTGCGGTTAAGATCGAAGAAGGCGGGGGAGTGCCCATATAAGGATCATTGGCTTTGTAAGATGTGGGAGGCCATAACAGCTAAGCGGATTGATGCGGTTTGTGAGCGGGATAGCGACATCAATATCATCGAGGTAAAGCGGTACATGCTCCCCGCGGGGATCGGCCAGCTCCTCGTTTACTCCTACATGTACGCGGAGCAGTTCAAGCCGAACAAGCCTATAAAGCTCTGGTACGTCACGTACTACAACGATCCCGATGTAGAGGAGATCTGTAAGCGGCTCGGTATCAAAACGTGGAGCGTGGAGAGGGTGGGATGATGGCCGCGCCCGTAGAAATATGCGCTTGGGATCCAGAGCTCGGGAGGCACACGATCTTTACGCTGGCGGGGGAGCATGGCCCTTACTTTGTCTATGAGAGCACAGAGACGGGTTACCACATCCTCATACCAAAGGGCGAGGTCTGGCGCTTCACGGACATGAGACCCTGCCAAAAGTAAACGTGTAAAAATCTAGCGCCCAATATATACCACGGGGTGATCGGATGGGCTACCTCCGAACCATCGCCAAGTCTGCGGCGGCTGGTGTAGCTAACGGTGCCTTGTTCTACGTGGTGTTTGCAGTCGGGCACGAGGTTGTCAGTGCGCTTAACCCAGTTCTCGGGTTTGCTATAGGGTTTGCTTCTGCTGTGGCTGTTGCTTTGTTTGATGAAGATAAGCAGAAGTCCCAGTGAAGGCAGAATACAAGTGACCATTTCCTTTTTTGTCTCTTGAAATGGTTGAGATGTCAGGCTCCCGATCAGCTCGAGCCTGCAGTAGGGTCAGCCCTGCAGCCCTGTGTAGCCCACACCCCAGCCTGCACCCTTCCAAGATACTGCTCTTTCTTGGGTATAACATAGGGTGAATGGGGAAAAAATAGTGTTGTTATTCTTATGAGTTAGAGACTATACTTGTGACGGTTGAGGGCGCCGCCGGCAAAGCCGAGCCACTTCCCGCGCCACCCGAAGCTCCCTTCCGCGGCTTTCACCTCTTTGGTGCTTTATTATTAGCCTGAAATC
>CAZUSK010000050.1:0-4265 GCA_964623345.1 uncultured Candidatus Saccharibacteria bacterium | reverse complement strand
CCGGCAAGGTTGCAAGTGCCAAGTACTTTATCAAGAATGTCCTACCTGAGGTTGACGCAGCAGCAAAAGCCATAAAGAGCGAGGACCTCACCGTAATGGAAATAGCTGAAGAGAGCTTCGCTGTCTAAGATAACAATCCGGGGCAAGTAGATGTCTTTAAGGCATCTACCTGCCCCGGACCAGCGTCTTAATAATGCAGTGGCATGTTTATCTGCCCTTAGACCCTCCGCAGGCATACACATTAAAAAAACCGTGCTTTAACAATTGCTTATTTAAGAAACTTTGTGTAAGATCAAGATTGACATGTTTATGTCAAGGGGGAGACAAACCAGTAAAGCAATGAGACAGTTCAATTACGAGGAACTGGCCGCCCTGCACGCCATAGCAAGGATCCTTGCCCAGCCCCTGGAGCTAAGGGAACAACTCGAGAAGATACTTCACGAACTCAGTGCCAGAGTGGGCATGGAACGAGGCATGATATCCATCCTTGACCAGGAGACAGGTCAGGCATGGCTAGATGTTGCAAGTGGTATTGACCTTTCTGGCAGGGAGGTAACTTACAAGCCGGGAGAAGGCATAACAGGCCAAGTCGCACAGTCAGGCAGACCAATGGCCATTGCAAACTTGGGCAAGGAGAGCATGTTCCTCGACAGGACAGGGGCTAGACGCAAACTGAACCGATCAGAATTGGCCTTTCTATGTGTACCCATAATATACGATGGCCGAACGGTTGGAGTGCTATCCGCGGACAAGGCAGCACACGCGGTACGCGACCTGGATTACGAAATAGATGTACTATCAGCGGTAGCCGAACTAATTGCAAGGTCAGTACACATGCGGGGAATAGAGGAGGAAAACAGGCGACTGAGGAAAATCCTCAGCATGAACAAGCCCCCTATCGCCGAGATCGTAGCCGCATCAAAGGCCATGCAGGAGGTCTTTGGCATGGTAACCCAGGTCTCCAAGTCTAGGACGACCGTCCTCATACATGGCGAGACAGGTACGGGAAAAGAACTGCTGGCACGTGCCATACACATGAACAGTCCCAGGAAAGACAAACCCCTTGTGCTTGTGAACTGCTCGGCCATACCCGATACCCTGTTGGAAAGCGAGCTCTTTGGACACGAGAGAGGCGCCTTCACAGGTGCAACCCAAAGGAGACACGGACTTTTCAGGAAGGCACACGGCGGCACCATATTCCTTGACGAGGTAGCAGAACTCTCTGAGACGGCCCAGGCAAAGCTGCTTAGGGTAATACAGGAAAAAGAGGTACAACCACTTGGGTCTTCACAGATTATAAGCGTGGACACAAGGATAATTGCCGCAACAAATCGTGATCTCGAGGAGGAGGTGCAAAAGGGTAATTTCAGGGCAGACCTTTACTACAGGCTGAACGTGTTCCCCATATACATACCACCTTTAAGGGAAAGGCCAAGCGATATAATACCCCTGGCAGACCATTTCGTTTTGAAGTATGCAAAGGAACTAGGTAAAAAGGTGCAACGCATCTCCAACGATGCTTTGAGCCTGCTTCTATCGTACAGCTGGCCTGGAAATGTAAGGGAGCTACAGAATTGCATAGAAAGAGCGGTACTCCTTGCACAGGGTGATTCCATAGAAAGCATGCATCTTCCTCCATCGCTCCAAAAAAAGACATCGACAAATGGAAAATCCAAGAAGGAAACTCTCTACAGTATAATAAGCGAGCAGGAAAAGGCCCTTATACTTGATGCCCTCAAGAAGACCAAGGGAAACCAATCAAAGAGTGCGGAGCTACTTGGAACAACAAAAAGGGTTATTCAGTACAAGGTTAAGAAGTATGGCATAGATCCTAAAAAATTCCGTGCAGGAATATGAATATAAATATTTAACGAAATTGTACCGCAAAAGGCATATCATGCACAATTATGCGTAATATTCGGATCTACTTCACGCATGGACCTTATTGGAAAACAAGCACCGCCTGATCCTGATAAATAAAGCCCATACAAACCCTTAACTAAGTTACAGATGGGCGGATTTGCATCACACAATGCCATAATCATATCTTATGCAAAGAGAAAGAAACAATTTTGTCCTATCGCAAAAGGGCCACAAAATTTATAATGAGTAGAACTCCAATAAAATAAGGTACGTACATGATACAAGATATATGGCATACATTTAGCTTTATATCAGTAGATTTTTTTGCTATCCCACAGCCATAAAATAATGATGGAAAGGTGAAGGCAGTGTGCAGACTTTTTGCAATCACGAGTGAAGAGCCCTTATCTCCCATGATGGCTATCCGTTCTTTATATGCCATGAAAGAGGGCTACGATGGTTCCGGCGTCGGTATATTCCTGACAGACCTTAGCGGCGAGCTGGAAGAATTCAAGGGGTTTCCCATACTATCGGGTATATTCACCAATGATGGCATAAAGAAGTTGGACCAGTTTATGATGGCAAAGGGCTTCATGACAAAGCACAAGATGTCCATAAAGCCTACCGGAGAGCCTCCTGCTGGCACGCCTAAAAGGGATGTATACCTGATAAGGGCCTATGAGTATCCTTCTGACTGGGAAGGTCTCCCCGAGCACGAAAAGCAGAAAAGGCTGATGCTTATACGGATTCAGTTGAGAAAGATGGGTGAAAAGGACGGCTCCATGATTGTCTTCAGCTTCTGGCCGGATACAATCATGATAAAAGAGATTGGGGAACCCATAGACATAGCCGAGTACCTCGGCCTTGACCGCAAAGAATGGAAAGCCCGCATAATGCTGGTCCAGGGCCGCCAGAACACCAACTATGCAATTACTCTGTACGCATGCCACCCTTTTTTCATACAAGGCATATCTACCATGACTAACGGTGAAAACACCGCCTTTGTACCCATAAAAGAGTTTCTTATATCAAGGAATTTCCCAGGCTACTTTGACTACCAATCGGATTCAGAGGTATTTACCCACATAATGCATTACAGCATGTATAAACTTGGCTTTGGGCTCGATGCATACAAGCACATAATAACCCCCTTAAAGGATGCAGAATTAGAGAAACACCCAAGCGGTGCTACTTTGCGCATGTTAAAACACAGTCTGAGGCCTCTTACAATAGATGGGCCCAACTGCGTGATGGGGTGCCTGCCGGACAAGACCATCTTCCTTGTACAGGACAGTAAAAAGCTAAGACCGGGTGTAGCAGGTGGTAAACCAGGCGTGTTTGCATTTGCATCCGAGATGTGTGGACTTGACTTTGCCATACCTGACAGGGACAAGACAAAGGACTTCCAGCCCATGAAATATGACACAGTCTTCGTAGGACCTGACCGCAAGGAGATGAAAAAATGGACCCAGTGGGAACCATTCAACCCGACACACTAAGCACAAAAGACCTGCACTGGCGTATACTGTGGGACAAGGACAAGTGTACACTTTGTGGAAAATGTACCGCAGTATGTCCCGTACAAGCAATAGAACTCGGAGTTCACAGGAAAAGGCTTGTGAATGTCCCCTTAGGGCTAGAGGATAAGCCCAGTAATGTATACACCGTGTATCATGGTATACGACAGAGAACAGATGCGGAACATGCATGTGTTGGATGCGGGATGTGCAACCTGGTCTGCCCCAACAATGCCATAGTGCCCGTGCGTAACGAGGAAATCGACAAGCTCCGTTATCACATACATAAGGATGGTATTCCGAGAAGGAGGGGAGGCAGGAGAAATTCCCCGGAGAGTCTTCTCGATAAGATAAAATTTGTAAGGATCTCCATGCTCACCGACCCAGCCCTTGATGCGGGGCGCCACGAATTTGAATTAAGAACATTGCTGGGCCGTATATTACCACCGGAAGAATTAATAGAAAGGACACGCAACGGCGAATGGATACCACCTGTAAGGGAAATTTACCCACTTATAATCGGGAGTATGTCTTTTGGAGCACTCTCACCAAACATGTGGGAAGGGCTCATGATGGGAGTAGCCTACCTGAACGAAGAGCTAGGCATACCCGTGAGAATATGCACTGGCGAGGGAGGATGCCCTCCCAGACTACTACGTTCCCGGTTCATCAAGTATGTGATTCTACAGATAGCAAGTGGATACTTTGGCTGGGACGAGATAATCCACGCGATCCCTGAGATGAAGGAAGACCCATGTGCTATTGAGATAAAGTATGGCCAGGGAGCAAAGCCCGGGGATGGTGGCCTATTGATGTGGTACAAGGTGAACAAGCTGATTGCATCGATACGAGGGGTACCTTCTGGTGTAAGTCTACCAAGCCCTC
>CAZUSK010000049.1:0-4283 GCA_964623345.1 uncultured Candidatus Saccharibacteria bacterium | reverse complement strand
AGCGGTCAGCAGACCACCAACTACCTTTACTCCCAAAGCAACAATAAGACCAATTGCACCAAGATAAAGAAAATTATATTTTTTGATGTCAATCCTCTCTGCTTTAGCCAAATCTTCAGAAATATTAATTAAAACTATCTGAGGATAGATTTTTTTGAGAATGGAACAAATCAAAAGACATAGAATTGCGGTGAATATTGTTTCTTTAAAAGACACCCTTGTAATGTCTCCAACCAAAGCTCTCTCTGCCTGTTCAATTGGTAAGAATAAAAACGCAATTGCAACCCCTGAGGCAAAGACGATTGCAGCTAATGCCTCCATTGGTAACTTAGTTCTTATTTCAAACAACCAAATCAAAGTTATTCCCAGAATTACAAACGGGAAAGCGCCCAAAGAAATATCAAAACCATAAATCAAAGCCAGAGCAATTCCTGGCAAGGCTAAGTGTCCCAAAGGTCCCGCAACCAAAGCCATCCTCTTGGAAAGCATCAATGTCCCTAAATAACCGGCAGTTGCGCCAATAAAAATTCCGCAAATTAAACTCAATAATACCTGTTCCATGATTTTTTATTAATGAATATGCTGATAAAATTTTACTTCTTGACCATAAAGTCTCTGCAAACTCTGAGGTGTTAAAATTTCTTTTGGTTTTCCTTGGCAAACTGAGACTTTATTCAAGCAAATCACAAAATCAGAAAATTTATAAATTACACTTAAATCATGGGTAACCAGAAGTATAGTAAGATTTCTTTCCTTTCTTAATTTATCTAATAGAGAATAAACAGTCCTTTCTCCCTTGATATCAATTCCCGTTACCGGCTCATCAAAGAGCAAAACCTGAGGATTTTTCGCCAAAGCCCAGCCAATTAATGTTCTTTGAAATTGACCAGAAGAAAGCTTTCCTATTTCTTTTTTTGAGCTCTCTCCAAGACCTATTTCCTTTAAAATATTTCTTATATCTTTTTCTGGAATATCTTTTAACCTAAAAAAATCCTCTATTGTCATCGGAACATTTTTAATAAATGGCAATCTTTGGGGCACATATCCAATTTTAACTCCTTTTCTCCATACTATCTCTCCTTTATAAGGGAAAATTCCCAATAAAGTTTTCAACAAAACTGTCTTTCCTGCCCCATTGGGACCCAAAATTGTCAAAACTTCTCCTTCTCTTGCTTCAAAGGAAAGATTTTGCAGAATTTTCTCTCCTTGTAATTCTACACTTAGATTCTTCACCTTTAAAATTATATTTTCTTTCATATTTTGATTAACTTTAGTTTTTGGTCAGGAAAGCAAAATTTTCTCAATTTCTTTTTTAATCTCTTCAAAATTTGCCCTTTTTAAATAAAATATTTTAACATCTTTTCTTTTTTTTATTCTATCGCAAAAAGAGTTTTTCTTTAGCATTATTGTTGCCAAAACCCTATTTTCTGAATTCAATGCCTCTATAATAGCTTTTTTGAATTTATCTGAAAAAAGCTCCATCTTTCCAATCTCATCAATTAAGACTATCTTTTTTTGCTTTATTGCTTTCTCTATCGAAACAACTCCAATTTCTTCCAAGTCTTTTAGATTAACTTTGTATTTTCCTACTCGATATGGGGTTTTTAAATCAATATGAGCTAGAATACCTTCTTTTTGATCCAAAGTCTTTATTTTAAATCCAACTCTTTTCCCTTTTTCTCTCATTTCTTCGGTATAAAAACCCGAGATTTTTGAATTCAGATCCTTTGAAATATCTTTTACTAACGTTGTCTTACCACAACCGGGTTTTCCCACAATAAGAATATTTTTTATTTTCATCTTATTAAATCTTGCTCCTTTATATCAAAAACAGAAAGGATTCTTAAAGCAGCCGGTAAAATTTGATGATAAATGTAATAATTAATATCAATATCAGAGATTTTTGCCCATTCATAAGGAATAGCTCTATCTGAGATCTTTTCTCCCTTTTTTGAAATAACAAACATAATAATTGTTCCTGGTTCTACTTCTTCTCCTTTTTCTTTCATCTTTTTAGCGCAAGCCAAATGAGGCGACAAAGATTTATATTCCTCGATTGGCTTTGTCAATTGTTCATAAATGACTAAATCTTTTAACAAAATCTTTTTCGATTTTATTTTTGAAATAATTTCTCTGGTATATTTTATCGCTCCCTTTATATCTTCTTTTCTAAGCACGAATTCTAAAACTTTTCTTTGAAGTTCCTTTGCTAAATTACACCAATCTTTTCTTACCGTTTCCAATCCTCTTATTAGAAGATTCCCCTTCTCATCTAAAAGAGCATATCTTTTCTTTGCTGTGCCTTTAATTAAACCTCTGGGAATAAAAATTCCCCTTTTGTAAAATCCTTGTAAATCAAGTTCAATTACCCCGGGAAGAGTTCTGTTAATTTTCTCTAAAAACTTTTTAATATCTTCTTTGAAATTTTTTTCTTTTCCTTCTTTTGGCTTTAAAAAGGCAGAATCTGTGTCGCCATACACAACCACAAAATCTCTATTCGCTTTCTCTATCACTTCTTTAATTAATTTTCTTCCCCAAGCAGCGGCAGATTGAGCACATTCTTTGCAATACCATTTAGAAGCTGAAAATCCAAAATAGCCGTAAGTAGCATTGGCAATGATTTTTATCACATGTTGACGAGTATCTAAAAGATAGTATTTTCTTGAACCCTTTTCTTCCTTTTTCATTTTCTTTTTAATTTCCCATCTCTCTTCCAAAAGTTCTCTAATGACTGAGGCAACAAATCCTTTTTTCTTTTTACAGAACCAAAATTCTGTTTCCGGCACCCTAAAGCCATTGTTTTTACAGCAGGAACAATTTAAAACTTCGGGAGAAATATTGAAGGTAGCAATAATCGAAGGGTAAAGAGAACGAAAATCAACAACTGCAATATTTTCATGAACGCCTCCAATTGGTTCTTTGACATAGCCACCAGTAAAAGTAAATTGTTTTCTTTTCAAAATCTCATCAAATTTGGGTTGGTTAGGAATGATTTCTTCCAAAGCATGAGCTTTTTTTGTCAAAAAACTTTCAACCAGTTGAGAATAAGTCATTCTTGCAACATTAAAAAGAAGCTGACCAGAAATCTTTGAAAGTTCAAAAATTTGAGAAGAAAGTAGATTATAGAGCCGAAAAGTTAATTCTGAATCCTTCAAACAATAAAGTGCTAATTTTTGTAAATCTTTCTTCTTTCGCCAAGCCTCTAATAATTCTTGGAAATCCATCTCAATTTTTTTATCTCCTAACAGTTCTGCTGAGACTGCATTTAAAGTTAAGACCTCTGTTTCAAGATTTGGAGAAAGAATATTGTTTATAAAAGGAAAAAGATCAATATGAACTCTTCCAGAAACCGAAGCTGCAGATGCTCTTCCTCTTCTTAAAAATTTAAACTCATCATTTGCTCTGCCAATATCTATTTTTAATTTGTATTCCTTTGCTCTTTCTCTTATCATTGGAAAATCAAAAGCATCGCCATTGTAAGTTAAAATAATATCTGGATCTTTTTGCTTAATTGTTTCTTTAAAATCTTCCAAAAGCTCCTTTTCATTTTTGACTATTTTTACGAAATCAGGATATTTTGCCTTCTGATAAGTAACTACTTTTTTGAAATCTTCTCCAAAGTAAGAAATCATTATGATTTTTTCTCTTCCCTTTTCAATATTGATCTCAATATCAAAAGCAATTACTTTCAAAGAGGGCTCTTTCTCAAAATCAAGAGGGAAAATCTTTCCTTCTCTTTCTTCAACCCAGCCGGGTTCATAAATTTTGTTCTCCAACAAAAAGGAGTCGGAAAAAGAAAGAGAATATTGATATTCTTCTAAAACTTCTCCTTTTCCTCCTCTTTTTTTCTCTAATTTTTTTACTATATCTCTAATATTTGAAGTATCGGGTGGTCTAAAACAAGTGATTTTAATAAAATTCTTTTCCTCTCCATTTAATTTTCTTTTTGTAATTTCTATTTTTTCTACCTTTTTCTTTTTTTGAGAAAGCAACCTTTCAATATCTTTTATCGCTTGTTTCTCTTTTCCTTTTTGTGGCAAAACAAAAAAATAAGGAGAAAAATCAATGAATTTCTCTACTAATTTTCCTTTTTCATCCCTTCCAAACAAACGCGCTTTTGTCTTGCCCAAAGAATCAATAATATAATCTAAATCCAAAAGAAAAAACTTCATAGTTTTTTATTCAAAAAACCTAAAAATAAACCAAAAAATTAAAGAAAGAATAATACTGATCAAAATACAGGTTGTTAAGGGAAAATAAAAGCTAAAGCTTCCCTTTTTAAT
>CAZUSK010000048.1:224-4310 GCA_964623345.1 uncultured Candidatus Saccharibacteria bacterium | reverse complement strand
ATAGCCTTAAGTTATCTTTTGGAATCCAAACAAATAGCCTTTAGGCCGGAGAAGAAAATATTTCTGGGAGAGCTTTCTCTTAAAGGGGAGCTAAGGCCAATTCGAGGAGCTTTATCTTTTGCGCTCCTTGCTAAAAAATTTAACTTTGAAGAAATAATCTTACCCAAGGAAAACGCTCCTGAGGCTGCCTTAGTAAATCAAGTAAAAGGTGGTTCTTTAAAGGTTATTGGGGTGAGGAATCTAAAAGAGGTAATTAATTATTTGGAAAAAAGAATTGTTATTTCTCCTTTTAAATGTGATTTAGATATTTTCTTAAAAAAAGAAAGCTCTTATATAGATTTTGGCTGGATTAAGGGACAAGAAACAGCAAAAAGAGCAATGGAAATAGCTGCTGCGGGTTCCCATAATCTTTTGATGATAGGGCCTCCAGGTGGTGGAAAAACTTTATTAGCGAAAGCTCTTCCATCAATTTTGCCAGATTTATCAAAAGAGGAAATTTTAGAAGTAACAAAAATTTATAGTTTTGCCGGGTTGCTCTCCCCCAACCTTCCAATCATTACAAAAAGACCTTTCCGTTCTCCTCATCATAGCGCCTCAAAGGTTGCAATTCTTGGCGGAGGAAATCCAATAAGACCTGGGGAAATAACATTAGCTCACAGGGGTGTTTTGTTTTTAGATGAATTTCCAGAATTCCAAAGAGATGTTATTGAGGGGCTGCGCCAACCGATGGAAGAAAGGGAAATTGTTCTTTTAAGAGCAAACTCGAAAGTTGTTTTTCCTTGTCAATTTATGTTAATTGCTGCTGCAAATCCCTGCCCTTGTGGAAATTTAAATAATCCTTTTAAAGAATGTATCTGTTCTCCTTCTCAAATTTATAAGTATAAAAGAAAGCTTTCGGGTCCAATTATGGATAGAATTGATATTTTTATAGATTTACCCTATGTGAAATCTAAAGAACTTCTTTTGCCAAAAAGCAAAAATTTAAGCCAAGAAATAAAAGAGCGGGTGAAAAAGGCTCGCTTAATCCAAAAAGAAAGGTTTAAAAAAGAGGGTATCTTTAGCAACTCAGAAATGAATCTTGATCAGGTAGAAAAATTTTGTCCTTTAAATGAAAAAGAAAAAAGCCTCCTGAAAAATTACTTAGACAAGGGGCTTCTTACTGCAAGGGGGTATCATCGAGTGTTGAAGGTTGCCAGGACTATTGCAGATTTAGAGAAAACAGAAAAAATTTTGCCTTCTCATTTAGAGGAGGCTTTAACATTTAGAATAAAATATTTTTAAAATAGAAGTTATCTAGCAAACGGGTTTCTTCCTCCAAAAACGTCAAAATGCAGATGACAACCTCCCGGCCCTCGAGGAATAGTATACCCTGTATGACCCATATATCCAATAATCTGACCTTGGGAAACTCTTTCGCCTTTCTTAACAATTACTTTTGCCAAATGTCCATAAAAAGTTACCACTCCGTTTGGGTGAATAATTCTTACATAATTTCCTGCAATCCTGTGATATCCTGTTTTTTGCACCTTTCCTCCTGCTGCAGCATATATTGGCTCCCAGCATTTTCCATTTGAAAAGTCTACAGCATTATACCAGTGAAGTCCCTGAGTTATGTGGCAAGGAGAAGGAATTGGACAAATGAAATATGATTTAGGCACTGAAACAGAATGTCTTGTGATTGAAGATGTTTTTGGTTTCTTGCCGCCGGGAATAATAAGAATGTCACCTGCAAGAATCTTTCCATCTTGACATCCATTAAACTCCATAATTGTCTCTGGTTTTACTTTGTAAATCTTTGCAATCCCTGAGACTGTCTCACCTCTTCTTACAACATGTAAAACTCCAGGAACAGGTAGAATTATCAACTCCTTGCCCTCTTTTAAAACTGAGTTTCTTGAAAGATTGTTTGCCCAAAGAATTGTGTTTACATCAATATTGAAATCTTCTGCTATGCTCCAAAGAGTGTCTCCTTTTTTAACGATATATTTAATAAGTTGGTGATCTTTTTCTGCTGCTGTAGCCAATGTTTGATAATTTATTTTTTGGTAAGACACAGAGGCAACAAGAGTGTTTCCTTGAAAAAGAACCAAAGGTGGTAATTCTTTAAAGGCCTCATCTTGAGCCACAAAAGGAGATTCGTAAGATGAGTTTGTAAGGGGAGCTGGATGCGTAAGGACAATATGGTCAGAAGAGGAAGTTTTTATAAAAGAAAAAACAACTAAAAAAAGAATAAAAGAAAAATAAAAAAACTTTTTGGCATTAACACCAAAAAAGGATAAAATTTGTTTAATTGTCCCTTTGGTAGGAATGGTTTTGCGTTAAGTTTTTATCTTTTGAGCTTATTTTAAAAAATATCAAATTTAAACTACAAAGTCAAGAATGAAAAAGAAATATCTCAAATCGCTTATAAAGCAGTATGGAATAACACCTAAAAAAAGATTGGGGCAGCACTTTCTTGTAGATTTTTATCTTCTTAAAAAAATCTCAAAATGCATAAAACCAAAAGGGGAGACTATTATAGAGATTGGCGCTGGCCTTGGATTTTTAACTGAACTATTGGCTAAAGAAGCGAAAAAAGTGGTCGCGATAGAAAAAGATCATTCATTGGTTTTAGTATTAAAAGAGAGGTTTAAGGATTTTCAAAATGTAGAAATATTAGAAATGGATATTTTAAATTTCTCTCCTGAGGCTTTTCTGAAAGGAGCCAGTTATAAAGCTGTTGGAAATCTTCCCTACAGCATCTCTTATCCTGTAATAAGGCTGTTTTTGGAAGATGATCATCAACCAAAAGAGATGATTTTTTTAATTCAAAAGGAAGTTGCCCAAAAAATATGTGCGAAAAAGTCAAGCTTGCCTAAAATCGCTGTTGAGTTTTATGGAAAACCAAAAATTCTTTTTTATGTTCCAAAAAATTCTTTTTTTCCAAAACCAAAAGTAGACGGGGCAGTGATTCAGATAAAGGATATTCATAAAGGAATACCCGGTATAGATAAAGATTTATTTTTTAGGATTGTTAAGGCAGGATTCTCTCATCCACGAAAAACCATTTTGAATAATTTATCTTCTGAGTTAAAATTAGAAAAGGAGAAGGTTTTATGGATACTAAACAATGCAAAAATTTCTCCTGCAAAAAGAGCAGAAAATTTAACTTTGAAAGATTGGTTAAAAATCACGCAACTATTAAACTCACCTTAATGTTTTTTTTAAAAAAACAGTTCTTTTTAATCATTATTCTATCTCTTGTATTGTTCCTGCCTCTACCAGCCTTAGGGTTATTTACAGCTAATTGGACAATAGAAAATGTCACAATTCGGCCAAGTAATGTAATAGAAGTAGGCCAAGAAGTGATTATAAGTTTCGAGGTTTATGGAAGCTCCTTGGCAGTACTTCTTAATCATTCTGTAGAACCAATAGTTAATTTTGGTGATGGCATTATTGAGCATGATCTCTCGGAATGCAAGGCCGAAGGACCGCCTTATGATAAAGAAAAAAGGTGTAGTTATAGTCTCTCTCATACATACGATACTCCCGGAGAGTATACAATTTACATTGACCTACCAACTGCCGGTGCTTTATTTAGTATACCTCTCACAGTAGCTACTCCCTCTCAACCGGCACCCTCTACCCCTGGAGGAAATCCTTTAGTTGCAACTTCAATTGATTCCCTAATTCGTTTTACCGCTAATTTTATTTATTGGCTTGGAACTGGTATTGCGTTAATTGTTTTAGCTCTAGGTGGCTTTCTTTTTTTAACTTCAGGAGGTGACCCAAGAAACATTTCTAGAGCTAGGAATACTATATTTTATTCTCTTTTAGGATTTGCTATAATGAGTTTAGCGCGGGGCATTATTCAACTTGTACTTGTTTTAATAGGAAGCGATTAAACATAAACAATGAAAAATAAAAAACTTTGGCGGTTTTTACCCGTAGGTTTGCTAATAGGATTATTTACGCCCGTAGCCCGAGTGTTTGCCTTTTTAAACTTATTAACGAAACCTGTTGAAATAATTGTTACTATTGCTTTTGGATTGATTCTTGCTTTAGGCATCTCTTTTGCTGCTCTTTCTACATCAAATGCAATTTTTA
>CAZUSK010000048.1:0-214 GCA_964623345.1 uncultured Candidatus Saccharibacteria bacterium | reverse complement strand
GGTAGCTTCTCCTAATTTTGTAAGAGTTCCATATACCCATTTTCCAAATGTTGTGGTTGATGCCGGATGGACAGTAGTAAGAGATTTTACTAACCTCCTTTTCATTTTAGTAATAGTGGCTATAGGGATAGCAACTGCTTTAAGGATTCGTGAATATGAAGTTAAAAAAACTCTCCCTCGGTTAATTCTTATCGCTATTTTAATAAACTTTACT
>CAZUSK010000047.1:0-4315 GCA_964623345.1 uncultured Candidatus Saccharibacteria bacterium | reverse complement strand
ATTGCAAAGAAAATTTATATTACAAGATTTTGCGAAAACCTTGCCACTCTAATTTTTGCTGGCCTTCCTATTACTCAAGCACTTGAGGTAGTAAGTGGGGTAATTACAAATAAAAAATACAAAAATATAGTAATTGAAGCTAAAGAAGGAGTAAGAAGAGGTGAAACAATTAGTGTGGTTTTGGAAAGATATCCAAAAAGTATTCCCTCAATGGTTGTTCAAATGATCAGAGTAGGGGAGAAAAGCGGAAGATTAGATGAGGCCCTAAAAAAAATAGCAGACTTCTATAGGGTGGAGATAGATTCAGCCATAGAAGGTTTGGTAAGTATTATTGAGCCAATTATGATTATTGTTCTTGGAACGATTGTTGGAGGACTAATGCTTGGTATATTTTTGCCAATTTATAAAAATATCGGAACTTTTGGATTTTGATATTGCTTTCTTGTAGGATTTGCAATACAATTAATTATGGATAAGATTTTTAAAGGTCGATAAGTAAAAAAAACAAAACAGCAAATATTTTAATATCATGCACAAAAAGAGAGGCTTCACATTAATTGAATTGTTAGTTGTCATTGCAATTATTGGTATCTTGGCAGCTATAGTTTTGGTTTCAATTAGACGGGGTCCTGAGAAGGCTAAAAACGCTGCAATTATTGCCGACTTAGCTCAGGTAAGAACCCAGGCAGTAATGATCTTTGATGATGATGGTTCATATGCAAACCTTTGTGCTTCTTCTACCAGTCTTAACACAGGAATTACAGAGCTTGCAACAATTCAGTCAGATATTGAAGAACAGCAAGGGGGAACTCTTGATTTAGCTTGTTATGCAGATGCAAATGGATATTGTGTGAGTGCAGAGTTATTACCGGATGGTAGCGGTACATACTGGTGTATAGATGCCGCTGGAAAACCTAAGAAAACAACTGCACATTGTAGTAGTGCCTCTGGTTGTCCATAATAAAGAGGTCCAATTGTTAATTTCTTAACTGGTTGTGTAAGGCAGGCATGCGCATTAAAGGTTTCACTCTAATAGAGCTTTTGCTTGTGATAGCAATTTTTATGATCTTAATTGCTATTGTTGTTATATTTGGGAAAAGCGCGATTATTAAGAGCAAAAATTCTAACATTGCTTCTGATGTAGCAGAGATAAAAAGGATAGCCCAGACGATATATCTTGAAAATACAAATGGCTATACTAACCTTTGCACGCCAGAAGGAGATTCGCTTAATTCAGCGAACCCAGATTTGGCCACTTTACAGGAAGATATTAAAGAATTAGGTGGTTCTGTCAGAAAATGTTTAGCAAACGAAGGAAGTTATTGTGTTACAGTTAATCTTGCAGGAGACAGAGGTTTTCTATGCATTGATGATGAAGGAAGATTTAGCTATCTTACTTCTGGCGACCCAGAGCCATGCACAAGCGCAGAGGATACCTGTCCTTAGCACTAAAGAGGTTTAGAGAAAAGATTAGAGGAGAGGATTTAAGAGTTTTTAAAAGAAAGATGTTCAAGTATTTAAGCAAACATTTAAGAGCGTAGCAACCATCAGCAAAAAACCCGCCAGAATGGCGGGTTTTTTGCTGAGATCTTAAATACAGAAGTTAAACCTCAAGATGTATTTAGGTTTTCCTATTAGAAAAAACGTGATATCATTTTTCAATAGGAGACAATAAACCAAATAAATGTTTATTTTTTTTCTTATCCTTATTTTTATCTTCGGTCTTTTTGTAGGCTCTTTTTTGAATTGCGTTATTTGGCGGCTTTACCAAAAAAAGAGTTTTTTAATGGAACGCTCTATTTGCCCTCACTGTAAACATCAACTTGCTTGGTTTGATTTAATTCCAATACTCAGCTTTGTTTTACTAAAAGGAAAATGCCGGTATTGCCATAAACCCATTTCATACCAATATCCCTTAGTTGAGCTTGTCACGGCTGTGTTATTTGTATTACCTTTTCTCATTCAGCAGTTTTTACCTCTCCCTTTTTATGATGAAGTATTATGGCTTGAGATCCTTTATTATTTCTTTCTAATCTCGGTGCTGATCATCCTTTTTGTTTACGACCTAAAACATTTTATAATCCCTGATAAAATACTAATACCTGCCTTACTCATAACACTTTTTTATTTTTTAATTAGAGACTTCTACCTTTTTTCCTTCTACTCTAATTTTCAAATTTTTACATCTTTCTTATATCAACTTGCCTCTGCTATAGGTGTAAGTGGTTTTTTTCTACTACTTTATCTAATCTCCAAAGGCCAATGGATAGGATTTGGAGATGTAAAACTCGGTTTTCTCTTGGGTTTTATATTGTCCTGGCCCAAAAGTTTTGTATTTATGTTTTTAACTTACATAATTGGTGGTATAATAGGAATAGGGTTAATTATTTTCAGAAAGAAAACCCTCAAGGCCCAAGTGCCTTTTGCTCCTTTTTTAATTGTTTCCTTTATAATTTCATTGTTTTTTGGTGTTGAAATTATAAATTGGTATTTAAATTTACTAAAATGAAAAACAAAGGCTTTACTTTAGTTGAACTTTTGGTAGCCATCGCAATTATCACAATTTTAGCCTCGGCATCGTTTTTTGGTTATGGACAAAGGCAAAAAGAAATTACCCTTCAAAAGGAGGCAAATATATTAGTGAGCAAGATTGAGGAGGTAAAAGAGATGGCTATTTCTGCAAGGTACTTTCATAATAATCTTCCCACAGGAGGATACGGTGTTTATTTTAATATCAGCTCACCAAATTCCTATATTGTTTTTGCTGATTGTGATGGAGATCGATCTTACGATACAACCGGCTCTCCATGTTTTGACCCCATAAATTCAACTAATCACGCTGAATTTATAGAAAGAATAAATTTTGAAGGAGGTGTTTATATAAAAACTTTATCAGTTCCGGTAAGTATCACATTCAAACCACCATCTCCTGATGTGATTATTAAAACATCTTCAGGTGTATTATTAGACGAATTAACTTTCAAACTTGGTATCAGTGGGTCATCCAAAGAAAAAGAAATTCATTTTAATTCAGCCGGGCTTGTATATGTTGAATAACTACCCAAAAAATCAAAAAGGCTTTACTTTAGCAGAACTTTTAATTACCATTTTTGTCTTTACGGTAGGGATCCTTGGGATATACCTTGTTGTTCAAAATTCTTACGCAACAATTAATTATGCAAGGAATCGTTTAATTGCTATATATCTTGCCCAAGAGGGGATAGAGATAGTGAGAAATATTCGGGATACAAACTGGCTGGAGGAAGCAAACTGGGATGAGGGATTGCCTCAAGGCACCAATTTTGGTGTGCAATATAACCGTAATTTTCTCTTGGCAAATTATGGCAATATTCCCTTAAAAATAGACAATAACGGATTTTATAATTACGATACTGGCCAAACAACAGAATTTAAAAGAAAAATAAACATAACAAAACTTGATGATCATACTTTAAATATTACAGTAGAGGTTGAATGGTCAGATAAATTTTCCCCAATTATTATACAGGAAAGACTATATGATTGGTCTCCATAATAAACAAATACATACAGAGAAAGCATTTACATTAGTTGAACTTCTTGTTGTTTGCGGCATTTTTTCGACAATTGTAATAGTCATTGTTAGTATTTTTGTATCTTTAATTCAACTCCAAAAAAACATTTTACTTACAAAAAAGGCATTAGGGGAGGCAAATTATGCTTTAGAATTTATGAGTAGAGCATTAAGAATGGCAGAGAAAGAACTTACAGAAGGAGGAGAATGTATTCCTTTTGGAGAAAATTACCAGCCAATATATGGAAATCAGGGGATAAGGTTTAAAAATGGCAATGAAGGAGGGGAGTGTCAAGAGTTTTATTTAGAAAATGGGCAAATTAAATTTAAGAGGCCCGGTAAGCCTCCTTTAGCCCTAACTTCCCCAGCTACTAAAATTTCTCAATTGCAATTTTTGCTTCAAGGTGAATCACAGACAGATCAAATTCAACCTTTGGTAACCATTGTTTTTACAGTAGAATTAGAACAATTTCAACCTTTGAAATTTCAAACAAGCATTTCCCAAAGAAACTTAGATGTGGTTTATTAATTATCAATTATCAATTATCAATTATCAATTATCAATTATCAATGATTAATTATCAATGATAAATGATCAATGATAATTAATTATCTACCATGAAAGAAAAAGGCTCCACCCTCTATTTCGCTTTAGTCATCTTATCTATCAGCAGTTTAGTAGTTTTAAGCGTTAGCACTGTCTTGGTTTTACAGATTCAAACAATAAAATCCTTGGGTGATTCAGTCTTAGCTTTTTTTGGT
>CAZUSK010000046.1:0-4449 GCA_964623345.1 uncultured Candidatus Saccharibacteria bacterium | reverse complement strand
TCTGCTTCAGAAGTAAAAAAATTAAGATGGCGATGAGCATATGAAGAATGAAACCACTCATATAGTAAGGTAAAGGATTAAGTTTGAAAAAGGGGATCAAACAGTGAAAGAATAGCTGGGTGCAGGGCTTCTCAAACCAGTGCCAGGATTGTGCAAAAGGCCAGAGCCATTCAATGTCGTGTCCGCTTAACTGGAGTGGATAGAATCTGTAAAGAATTATCCAGATAGAATTTATCAAACTGATGGATAACAGCAAAAGGATGAATTTTACCTTGTTAGTTTTCTCCATTTCTATGAAATTTTATCATTGTGAAGCAGACAAGACCAATAAATGCAGGAAGTACATATTCTACCAAGGATAATAATAATCCTAAGGAAAATAATGCTTCTTTAGTTCCATAGCGAAAAAAGAATAATATAATACATGCTTCTCTAGTTCCCAAGCCCGATACTGTTATAGGTATATTTGCAATTAGCACTATCAAAGGGACATATAAGAAAATTGCTCCCCAAGGGATATCTAAATTTATTGCTTTCCCTAGAATGTAGGCATTTATCAACTCGGATAGTTGATAAAAAATAGAATAAAAAAGTAAGATTGCTTTTCTTTTTGGATTTATTTCTTTGAATCCCAAAAATAAATTATTTATCCAAGAGGGAAATTTCATCTTTGTATGTAAATTATATGGAATATATAAAAATAGATATAGTAATAAAGCAATTCCAAAAAGGGATACCATCTTTAAATAAAATTTAGGTTCAAAAAAAAATACTCCCCCCGAGAGTAGAGATAGAGTACCTAACAAGTTGAGAAATTTGTCAAATATTACTGAACCAAGGGTTTTACTGAAGTTAAATTTCCTCATCCAACTTAAATATCCGGCTTTAAAAATCTCTCCTGCTTTGAACGGCGTGAGGAGTTTGAGAGGATATGAGATAAGTTTTGCCTGTAATATTACTGAGAAGGGGGCGATTTGGTTCATAGCTTCTAATATTTTTTTCCATTTATAAGAACCACCAAATATGTTTATAGAGATAGAAATAACAATTGCAAGGCATAATAAATTTTTATCTATGGAACCGAATATGAGAAATATTTTGTGAACGTCGGTCTTTGAAAATAAAAAAAGTAAAATTAATGCACTAAACAGAAATAGGAAAGCGTTTTTTTTCTCTTTTAACATTATCTCTCGCAATATCAGGAGGTTTAAAATAGGAAATCACCATCTTAAAAGCAACTTTTATATACCTTATGAGTTCTTGGAGAGATTTTACTTCTTTAAGAGTTTTATAAACTTGTGTAGGGCGAAAATAAAAGAGTATATACCCTATTTTTATGTATTTCTCCAAAAGAGATTCTGGGATTTCACACCAGGGATTAGGCAGACGTTTTTCAACTTCTTCTCCTTTTATGTAAAGACTCCAGTAATCTCTTCCAGTTTTAACTTTAAGTTCCTCATGTAGCTTCGAGTTTGGTTTAGCAATCGTTCGGCAGATTTGGACATAGTTTAAGTTTAACTCCATAGCAAATCTGAGTGATTCTTTAATAGTTTCGATAGTCTCGCCAGGATTACCAAACATAAAAAAACCGAGAGGTTTTATCTTATATTTATGTAACAATTCTACACATTTTTTTACTTTATCTGGCTCTATTTGTTTATTTATATTTTTTAATATTTTTGGACTTTTACTTTCAATCCCAATAAATATCTTTCGGCACCCTGCACGGAAGGCAATTTTTATTATTTCTTCATCGAGTAGATCCACTCTGGATCTTGCAGACCATTCGATGGGAAGTTTCCTATCTATTATCCCTTTGCAAATATTATAAGCTCTAGGTTTGTCCAAGAAAAAAATAGCGTCGAAGAAATCTATCTCACGGATTTTAAATTTTCTGAAACAATCTTCTATTTCGTTTAGAACATTAGTTACCGATCTTTTGCGATAAGGGATTTTTGCTATTGCACAGAATCTACAATTATAAGGACAACCTGTGCTTGTGAGCATAATCGTAAAGTTTTTTCTTTGAGAGACGAAAGAGTGATAAAGGTGATTTGGTAAAAGCTCTCTTGCCGGGAATGGATATTCATCAAGGTTTGCCAATATAGAAGAAGGTGGTTGAATTATAATTTTTCCATTCTTTCTGTAACCAATCCCCTTTATCTCCTTTAAGTCTCTTTTTTTTTCCAAGGCAATGAGAAGTTTTGGTAATGTATAGATGGCTTCACCAATAACTGCATAGTCTATTTCTGGATGACACATAGTCTCATAAGGATAAAGGTCTAAGTTTATTCCGCCGACAAGTACAGGTATATCGAGGTGGTTTTTTAAAAACCTGATCCAATCCAGATTTGTATGGAAGTGATAGGTGTCGACTCGGAAGGCCAGGATATCAGGGGAAAGTTTTTTTATCATTTCCAACACTTCTTTTTTGCTTAGTTTCAGTGCATTTGCATCTATGATATCTACTTTATGCCCCGCTCTTTTAGCTATTGCTGCTACCCAGGCAAGGATTATCGGTGGTGGAAGAATAAACTCTTCATCTACAACAGAAATATTTTCAGAAAAAAGTTTATGTTTGAAAGGAGGAAAGATGAAGCATATTTTCATTTCCTCGGTCCTTCTGAACTTCCCGACCTTATAGAAATTATTTGACTAATTTCTTGTAGAGAAGGTGGTGGGGCTTCTGTTTCCTTTTTCTGGATTAACTTTGCATTTTCATATAATCCAGATATTATTATCAGCAGTATCCCAAAGATAACCAAAAATAATTGCCATTTTTTAATAGAATCATTATTATTGGAAGCTACTTCCATTAACATTAATCATCTAATTTTAAATCTTATTTGTCAAGTAGGAATGGGATTCGTACATTTGTTTTTTTGTGAAATTTGAAATTATGGCACCAGCAACTTTTGAAAGAATGAGGATGTTACAATTTTAGTGAAAAAGTTAATCATATTTCTCCCTTATTTAAGATTGACTCTTGTGTATATTGAAAATTGAAATTAAGAATGATGTAGAAGTGTTATTTAATTAAAAATCATTTGTGGGAAAAATACCTTCCTTATATTTTTAATTATAGAGATTTTTAAGATTTATTTGTATAATATCTCCTAATGGATTTCGGGGTAGAGAAGGATGGCTGGTTACTTTCAGGTAATGAAGCAGTTGCACAAGGTGCTTATGAAGCAGGCTTAAAGTTTGCTTCTGCCTATCCCGGGACTCCCTCCTCGGAAGTTTTAGAGTATCTTGCTCAGTTTGATGAGGTAGATTGTCAGTGGTCAGTTAATGAAAAGGTTGCTTATGAAGTTGCGTTGTCAGCCGCAATCGGTGGCATCCGTTCCCTTTATGCTTCCAAACATGTAGGCGTAAATGTAGCAGCAGATCCCTTAATGACTTCTGCTTATGTGGGAGTAAATGCGGGATTTGTCGCTGTTAGTTGTGATGACCCCAATATGCATTCTTCTCAGAATGAGCAGGATAATAGATTTTATGCCTTAATGGCAAAAATTCCTCTCATTGAACCTTCCTCTCCCGGCGAAGCCAAAGAATTTATAAAAAAGGCATTTATTATAAGTGAAAGATTTGATACCCCGGTCCTTTTCAGAATGACCACCAGAATTTCTCACAGTAAAGAAGTTGTAAAATTTAACACTCGCCGGGATGTTGGTTCCAGGGAATTTAAAATAGATATTAAAAAATATGTTATGGTTCCTAAAAATGCCTATCGCAGACATATAATTTTGGAGGAGAGACTGCAAAGGTTAGAAAAATTTTCTAATCGCACCTCACTTAATAAAATCGAATGGGGCAAAAAATCCCTAGGGATAATTGCCAGTGGGGTAACGTATCTTTACGCTAAGGAAATGTATCCTGATGCTTCATTCCTGAAACTGGGATTTAGTTTTCCCCTTCCTGCTGAAAAGATAAAGTTTTTCAGTAGCAAGGTGAGAGCACTTTTTGTAATTGAAGAACTGGAGCCATTTCTGGAAATGCAGATAAAAAGTTTGGGGATAAAGATAAAAGCCAAACACAGAAGTTTTAGAATAGGAGAGCTAAGACCAGAATATATTCCTGAAATCATAAAAGGGAAATCCAAGAAAGAGATTTCAGAAAAAGCCAGGAAGCCCCTCATGTGCCCGGGTTGTCCTCACCGACCTGTTTTCTGGGTTTTAAAAAAGCTCAAGGCCACAGTTGCAGGTGATATAGGTTGTTATACTCTGGGAGCAAGTTCTCCTCTTTCTACCCTTCATAGTTGTCTGTGTATGGGAAGCGGTGTGACGTTTCAGGAAGGATTCCGGCATGCCCTTAAAGATGGCAAAATTGTGGGAGTAATTGGTGATTCTACATTTATACATTCGGGGATAACCGGACTCATAAACTCTGCTTATAATAAAGTAAAAGGCGTAATAATAATTCTGGACAATAGAACTACAGCCATGACCG
>CAZUSK010000045.1:4248-4638 GCA_964623345.1 uncultured Candidatus Saccharibacteria bacterium | reverse complement strand
TAGAGGTTTTTGCTACTTTTTCAATAGGTTTTTGAAAAATGGTAATTTTATCAGGAAGAACATTCGCATAATGAGCTCCTCGTTTGGTCTTGGGTATGCCTTGGTATAAGCCAAAAAGCGCATATTTGCTTGGGAGTCTAAGCTTTTTAATAATACTTTCGCTTGGCCAATCTTCAATTACAATATCTACATTCTCAAGCAGTTTTCTAATATGGGTGGGTAATTGTTCTACTCCTTGTTTTACTAATTCTTCAAATTCTTTGCGTGTCATTATTTTATCCTATATTGATTTTCATTTTGTTGCAATAAACCTGATAATGTACCCAAACTGTGTAAAGTACCCAAACTGTGTAAAGTGTCACCCAAACTGTGTAAAGTGTCACTTTACAC
>CAZUSK010000045.1:0-4238 GCA_964623345.1 uncultured Candidatus Saccharibacteria bacterium | reverse complement strand
GGTTGACAAAAGGAAGATTTAGTTGTAGAAATAAAGAGTTCTTAATTTCTCATACGGAGGTGAGAGGCAATGACACAGAAAGAAAAGAGGATTTGGAGGATAATCTTTTTGATAGGCATTTTGATAACGCTTTCCTTGGTAGGACTTGTTATGGCTTTAGATGGAGTAAAAGCTCTTGTAAGCGAATATTGTATTGATGTGCCCCGGTTTCCTGTTGAGGAGACACCCGCAAAATATGGGTTAGAATATCAAGAAATCGACGTGGAAGCGGAACCTGAGATATTTCTTAAAACATGGTACATACCCTCTCAACTTGCTGAACCTCTGATTATCTTGGTGCCAGGGTATGAGGGTACAAGAGAAACTATGCTTCCTTGGATTAATTTTTTACATGAGGCTGGTTATTCAACTGTAGCCATCGATCCTCGCGGACAAGGAGAAAGTGACGGAGAATGCATATGCGGCTCTTATCTTGCCTCTGACTTGGGAAAAATTGTGCAATTTTTCAAGCAAAAAGATGTTGCTCGGTTTGTTCTCTTTGGATTATCGCTTGGAGGAGTCGGTGCTATTATTGCTGGCGCTCAAAATTCAGAAGAAGTTGTAGGTGTGATTGCAGATAGCAGTTTTGCAAACATGCGCCAAGGTTTTAGACATTCGCCCTCATGTGAGGCTCGAATTTTGTTCGATAACCCCCTTCTATATAAACTCTTGCAAGCCTTTGGACCTATATACATTCATAATGCTTTGGGTGAGTTTATCGATCCCACCAAAGAGACAAATGCTCTTTTACATGTCAAAAATGTCCAGAACATCTTGCTTATCCACGGCAAAAATGATACGGTGATTCCTGTCGAGAATGCGTATATTCTTTTTGAAGAAGCTAAGAAGACGCCGGGCACAAAGGAGTTGTGGATATATGAAGGAGACCATGTAGAAGGGCTAAAGAGGTATCCGGCAGAATATAAGAGACAGGTTTTGGGTTTTCTTTCACGGATCTCGGGGGGCTAGTCCCTCCTTTTTTCTTTGAATTTTTTGTTTTAAAATAAAAACATGATTTTGTGGATTTTACTTTTAATCTTCGCAATTATACTTGGGGTTTTGCTTTATCAGGGCAATAAAGTTTTAAATTCTTATCTTTATCCACCAAGATTTGAAAATAAAAAATCTCCAAAAGATTTTGGTTTAGAATATGAAGAATTTAATGTACAGGTAGATAAAAAGAAAATTTTTGCCTGGTTTTTTAAAGGAAAGAGAGATTTAACTCTTATTTTTGTTCCTGGATTTATAACCAACCGCTCTTTTGTATTAGAAAGAGTGTGGCCGTTATTGAAGAAAAAAGAATTTAATGCGGTTATTTTCGATCCCAGAGGTCAGGGTGACAGCGAGGGTAAATTTTTAATGGGCGCTTTTATGGATGAAGATGTAGAGGCTATTATAAATTGGCTTAAGACGCATAAAAAATTAGAAAAATTTGTTCTTTTTGGGACCTCTCTCGGGGCTACGGTTGCTCTTATTGTTGCAAGCAAAAGAAAAGATGTGGTTGCCACTGTTGCTGATAGTCCGTTCATGAATGTTTATAAAATCTCATCGAGAACAATTTTTAAAATTTCTCCTTTTTTAGTTAAATTTTTTCTACCTTTTATACAATTGATTTTTCTTCTTAAATTCAGGCAAGATTTGTTTAAAAAATTGAACGCGCTTGCTGTAGCAGACAGAGTTTCGCATGTATTTTTTATTCATGGCAAAAATGATAAAGTTTACAGCTATAAACACTCCTTAGCTTTATATAAAAAAGCTAAAGAGCCTAAAAAAATCTGGCTGACAGAGGCCAACCACTGTGAATCTTATAAATTATATCCCGAAGAATATCTTCAAAGAATATTAGAGTTTATACAATCGCAAGCTTACTGAAGGTATTTTTTATATCCCAAATAGGTCAATATTGGGACTAAAGTGAAAGTAATATAGGTGAGGTGTCGGGTGTAAATAAAAAGTACATTAAGTAAAGAAGCGGCGCCATAAATCACTACTGAAAAGAAAAGATAAAGTGGCGAGAGGTCATACAAAGAGAAGACCTCTCTTTTTATGTTGTAAAATATAGTAAAAGCAGCAATTGTTAGAAAAATAAAGTCTAAACTACCGATAAAAAATCCAGGTCTTGGCAAGCTCTGAGATGTAAGATAAAACTCCTTTGTAGCGGGGTTATGAAGAACATAAGAGGAGGAGAGAATATAAAACATAGAAGAAAACCAACCTATTCCAAAAATTATATCAAACAATAGGTTTATTTTCTTGTTGGGAATGAGATATAAAAAAAGCACAGGAAGAAAGAAATAAAGATGCAATATAAGAAAGAAGGTAGCACTTTTTAAAAGAAATGCTGCTGCTGGAAGAGATGCGGGAAAAACACTCAGAGCCATGAAATTTAAAAACCACCAGAAAAACCCAAAGAGCCATAACAGGAACAAAAAATAATCTTGTAAATTAACCTTTTCGATATTTCTTTTTTGAAGCTTTTTTAAAGCAAACCAACTTGCACTCAAACAACAAAAAGAAGCATATATTTGAGTCCATCCGCCGGCAAAAATTATTTCATGAAGTATTTCTCTTAATGTATCCCACATAGGCTAAATTATAAAATAAATTACATCGCCATCTTGAACTACATAATCTCTTCCTGCTATATTAATTAACCCCTTTTCTTTTGCTTTTTGCCAGGATCCGGCTTTAATTAATTTATCCCATTGAATTACCTCACATCTTATAAATTTTTCTTCAAAATCACTATGAATTTTCCCACCTGCCTGAGGAGCTTTTGTGCCTTTTTTAATTTCCCAAGCTCTAATTTCGTTTTCGTTCATCGTAAAAAAGATAACCAAATTTAATAATTGATAAGCTTTCTTAATCAATTTGCCAATTTTTGGCTTAATGCCTAACTCTTGCATTTCTGTCTCAGGCATTTCTTCTAATTCCTCCTCAAGTTTTACATCTAAAACAATGTAGTTTTTATTTGCAAGTTCTTGCGGGATTTTGACATCATTACCTCTCACATTATAAACATATAAAATGGGCTTTGCAGTTAATAAAAAAAGATCTTTAATTATCGCTTTTTCTTTTTCCTCTATTTCTAAATCAATCACCTTTTTGCCCTCCTCTAAAGATTTTTTTAACCTTAGAAGAAGCTGGTATTCTTTCTTTGCTTCTTTGTCCTGAGCTTTTATTTGTTTTAAAAGTTTTTCTAATCTCTTTTCTATAGTCTCTAAATCCTTTGCTATTAACTCTCTCTCTAAAATTTCAACATCCCTTTGTGGGTTTATGCTTTCTTCTACATGAGCAACATCCTCTTTTTCAAAAAATCTTACAACTTCTAAAATTGCATCAACTTCTCTTATATGGGCTAAAAATTGATTTCCCAACCCCTGCCCTTTATGGGCGTCTTTGACCAAACCGGCGATATCAACAAATTCGATTACCGGAGGGATAATTTTTGGCCGAGGAAAGGCTTTTGCCAAAGCACTTAATCTTTCATCTGGCACCTCAACTACTCCAATATTTGGATCAATTGTACAAAAAGGATAATTAGAAATATCTACCTTCTTTTTTGTTAAAGCTTTAAAAAGAGTTGATTTTCCCACATTTGGCAAACCAACTATTCCAATTTTTAACATAAAATTAAGTTACTAAGTTCTGAAGATCTTTTTTGAAGCATAAATTACATTTTCTTTTTATAGTCTTTATTCGTCTTCAATAATTATATCAGCAATTTATCCTCAAGAAAAGAGAAGTCAGACTACTTGGAATAAAGAAGAATTTATGATAAAAAGAAAATGAAGGGGGTGAAGAATGTCAAGAAGAAATAAGCATTATGTAAGGAGGTGTCTCTGGTGTGGATATAAAACCCATAGGATGTTTTGGCGGAACGAAAAATGTCCTATTTGTGGTAAAGCTCGGGGATATGTTGAGAGTGAGCACGGCGCACTTTCCGAAGAAGAAATGAAAAAAGCAAGAGAAAAAGTCCAAAAACAGGACAGAGAAAATAGCTCTTTATCTTCGGCTCAACGGGGTTGTTGAGAAAAGACGGCCCCGTTATTTTATTAAAATCAAGAGATTATTTTTAAAAAATTTAATAACTCCTGATTTTGCAAAAATCTGTTTTTTGTATTTTGGAGTTTGTATTTTTATTTTTCCTTCTTTTAATAAAGCAAAAATCGGCGCGTGGTTTTTTAAAATCTCAATCT
>CAZUSK010000044.1:0-4648 GCA_964623345.1 uncultured Candidatus Saccharibacteria bacterium | reverse complement strand
CCTCCTTCCAAATATGAGCCATCTATTTCAATCATTGTTTTATTTTAGCAAAACAAAAGACGGAACAAAAATTGAGGAAATAAAGAAATTTAGGGTATAATAAAGAATATGGAGAAAATTTTGTGGCATACACTTGATTTTCAAGAAGTTGCTAAAGTATTAAGAACAAATTTACAAGAAGGGCTTTCTGCCAGTGAAGTAGAGAAAAGAAAAAGAGCCTTTGGAAGCAATAAGTTGCCCGCAAAAAAACCAATTTCTTCTTTTTGGCTTTTTCTTTCTCAATTTAAAAGCCCCCTTGTTTATATCTTACTTATCGGAGCAGTAGTAACTTTCTTATTCCATGAATTTACCGACTGCCTGGTTATCTTAGGGGCAGTTTTTTTAAATACAATTGTTGGATTTTTGCAAGAGAAAAAAGCCCAAAACACATTAAGAGCCTTAAAAAAAGTAGTAAAGCATAAAGCAGAAGTTTTAAGAGATGGCAAACTAAAAATTATTGACTCCGAAGAACTTGTACCCGGAGATATTATTATTCTAAATCCAGGAGAAAGAGTTCCTGCAGATGGAAGATTAGTTGAAGCTCACAGGCTCAAAATCAATGAGATGGCTTTAACTGGAGAATGGATGCCAGCAAGCAAACATACAGACATCTTACCAGAAGAGACGCCTTTAGCTGATAGAGACAACATGGTTTATATGGGTACTATTGTAGAATCAGGGTTTGGGAGGGCAATTGTTGTAAATATTGGAGAAAATACAGAAATTGGCAAGGTAGCCAAGCTAATTAGGGAGACAAAAGAAGAAAAAACGCCTTATCAGAAAAAACTGGCTCATTTTTCAAAAATCATTGGGGTAATTGTTGTTATAATCTCTTTCTTCATTCTTGTTGAAGGAATGCTTACTTTAAAAGAGTTACCTTTGTTTGAGAGGTTCAAAGAAATGTTTACTACCGCAATTGCTGTGGCAGTGGCAGCAATACCTGAGGGTTTACCTGTGGCAATGACAATAATTTTAGCTTTAGGGATGCAAAAAATTCTACAAAGAAAAGGCTTGGTACGGAAACTAGTAGCAGCTGAAACTTTAGGAAGCACCTCAGTTATTGCTACTGATAAAACCGGCACTCTCACAGAAGGTAAGATGGCAGTTGATAAGGTTATAGGTAAAAAAGAAGCGGTTTTAAAATGCGCCCTTTTGACTTCTGAGGCATTTGTGGAGAACCCACAAGAGACAAAAGAAAAATGGATTATCCGAGGCAAACCCACAGAAAGAGCTTTATTAAAAGCATCAATTGAGTTATATGGGTATCAATTTTTAAAAGACTGGGAGAAAAAAAGAGTTGATCAAATATTATTTGATTCAATAAGAAAATTTAAGGCGGCTCTTTATCAAGAAAAAGGTAAACTCCTGCTTTTTGTTTGTGGGGCACCTGAAAAACTTTTGGAACTATCTTCTCTTTCACAAGAAGAAAAAGCCCAATGGGAAAAAGAACTGACAAAACTTACTAAAAAAGGCTTAAGAGTAGTTGCTTGTGCCAAAAGAGAAATTAAGGAGAAAAAACATATTAATGATCTAATAGAAAATCTTGAATTTTTAGGTTTAATTACTTTATCCGATCCTATAAGAAAAGATGCAAAAGAAGCTATTAAAATATGCAAGCAGGCTGGCCTGAAGGTAATAATTGTCACTGGAGATCATAAACTAACCACCAAAGCCATAGCTGAGGAGTTAGGATTGAAAGCCAAAGAGGAAGAAATTTTAGAAGGTGTTGAATTAGACAAACTTACCCAAGAAGAACTAATAAAGATATTGCCAAAAATTAAGATTTTTGCCCGAGTTGAACCAAAGCATAAGATGAGAATAATCGATGCCTGGCAAAAGAAAGGAGAAGTGATTGCCATGACGGGTGATGGTATCAACGATGCACCCGCCTTGAAAAAAGCAGATATTGGAGTTGCTCTGGGGTCAGGAACCGAGGTTGCCAAAGAGACATCCGATTTAATTTTATTAAATGACAGTTTCTCAATTATTGTAGCAGCAATAGAAGAGGGGAGAAGAATTATTGATAATATAAGAAAGGTTATAACTTATCTTTTATCTGATAGTTTTACTGAGGTAATTTTAATTGGCGCCAGCATCATTACCCAAACTCCCTTACCTGTAACTGCTCTTCAAATTCTTTGGGTGAATTTAATAGAAGATACCTTCCCAAGCATTGCTCTTTCCTTTGAGCCAAAAGAAAAGGATATCATGAAAAGAAAGCCTATCGGTCATAAGGCTCCTCTTTTAACAAGAGAAATGAAGGTAATTATCTTTATTATCGGAATTATTACTGATTTTATTCTTCTGGGAGTATTTTTCTGGCTACTTAAACAAAATTACGAAATTGATTACATACGAACAATAATTTTTGCCTCTCTTGCAGTAAACTCACTTTTATATATTTTTTCTTGCAAAAATTTACGAAAAAACCTCTGGCAAGAAAGGATATTTTCAAATAAACTTTTAATTGGAGCGGTATTAATTGGACTAGGAATGCTCATTTTGGCTATCTATCTACCAAGCCTTCAATATGCTTTAAAGACCAAACCGTTAGGACTCCATGGATGGTTAATAGTATTTGGAGCAAGTATAGTAGATATTCTTCTAATTGAGGCAACTAAATTTTATTTTATAGTTAGACACCAAACAGAAGCATGATGGAGTTTATTTCAATTTTTATCTTATCTTGTATTGTTTTAGCTAAATCAGGCCAGTGGGTTGTTAAATCTTTATCTAACCTTGCTAAAATTTTAGGCTGGCGGGAGTTTGTTGTTGCAACAATCTTAATGGCATTTGCCTCATCCTTGCCAGAGCTTTTCGTTGGGATAACTGCTTCTATTTCTGACTCACCACAACTGGCGGTAGGTAATATCTTAGGCTCAAATATTATTCTTTTAACCCTTATTTTGGGGGTTGGGGCAATTTTTGCAAAGAGATTAGATTTTGGAGAAAAGACTCTCCAGAAGGCCAGATTTTTTGCTTGTTTCTTTACAATTTTTCCTTTACTTTTGATTCTTGATGGATCTCTTTCAAGGCTGGATGGAGTAGTTTTACTAATAGGTTTTTTATTCTATCTGAGAGAGATTATTAGAGAACAACGACGATTCTCAAAAGTATTTAACAAACTTACTACAAAACCCTTTGAGCGGATTAAGTTACTATTTAAAGAGCTAGGGATTTTTCTTGTCTCAGTTTGTCTTTTACTTTTAAGTGCAGAGGGGATAGTTTTTGCTTCAGAAAAAATTGCTCTCTTCTCAGGCCTTTCTTTAGTAGTTATTGGAATTTTAGGAGTAGCGCTTGGCACCTCACTACCAGAAATTGTGTTTGGGATAGGGTCAATTAGGTCTGGACACAAGGAAATGCTACTTGGGGATGCAATAGGGTCAGTTGTGGTTAATTCCGGCCTTATTTTAGGTTTGGCAGTTGTTATTGCTCCTTTTAGAATCGTTTATTTTTCCCTTTATCTTAATGCTATTCTCTTTTCATTTTTATCAGCAGTTTTCTTTTTAATTTTTTCAATTACTAAAAACAAACTTACAAGAAAAGAGGGTTTTGTGTTGCTTTTTATTTATATACTCTTTTTTATGCTTGAAGGGTTGTTAGAAATTCTTCGTCTTTAAAATTAAATTAAAAACTATGAAAATAGGTATTCCTTCTTTTGGAAAAAACCTTGATGCATTTGTGGAACCTCGCTTTAGTCGAGCCCATTATTTTGTGATTCTAAATGAAAAAGGAAAGTTTGAAAAAGCCATCGAGAATCCTGCTACTCATATGGCCAGAGGGGCCGATGATGTGGCTTCGCAAACGATAATTGAAAATGCAGTAAGAGTTTTGCTCTTATCAGATATAAAACCCTCAGCATTTAAATTATTGGAGTCAGCGGGGGTGAAGGTATATCAAGGGGAGCGAGGGTTAACTGTAAGAGAAATTTTTAATCTTTACAAAAAAGGACTCCTGCAACGTTTAAAAAGCTCCCCAGAAATTGAATGATTTTCATTTTCTTACAAAACAAACAGTTTCAGGGCACGTTCGCTCGCCCGGCGCGCTCGCTCACTCTCGCAAAGACCCTCGCTCTCCCCCACTAAGCGGGGGAACCGTGCCCGCTCGGGTCTTTGAGGTCCCTGAAACTGTTTGTTTTGTAGTTTTTAAACTTTCCCTTTTAAACTCTCAATTTTTGCCTTAATTTGGGCTGCTTTTTCAAACTGGAGATTTCTTCTTGCTAAATCAAGTTGGTACTTTAGCTGTTTTAGATATTCTTTCAAAAATTCTTCCTCAGGCAGCTTTTCCTCCTCTTCTTCTTTTGGAGCTAAAGTCTCCCTTATTGGCTTTATAATTGGCATCGGTCTAACTTTATGGGTTTTATTATACTCTTCTTGAATCTTCCTTCTTCTTTTTGTTTCTTTAATAGCTTTTTTCATTGATTTCGTTATCTTGTCGGCATACATAATAATATGTCCCTCCAAATGTCTTGCTGCTCTGCCCATAATTTGAATTAATGAACGCTCATCTCTTAGAAAACCTTCTTTATCTGCATCTAAAATTGCAATTAAAGATACTTCTGGTAAGTCTAACCCTTCTCTTAAAAGATTAATTCCAACCAAAACATCAT
>CAZUSK010000043.1:0-4675 GCA_964623345.1 uncultured Candidatus Saccharibacteria bacterium | reverse complement strand
AGGCAAGTTCTTTTAAAACTGGCATTTCTGATGGTTAAGGGAAGCTGGTGATGTTCCGACTGAATGTCGGAACTATTCCAGCACAGCCCCGCTGCTGTGATCCCGCCTTTTTCACGATACAGTGAAAAAGGAACCCTTTTAGCAGTTTATGGCCACTGCCCCTAATGAGGGTGGGAAGGCCGCTAAAAGGGCGGGAGAGTCAGAAGACCTGCCATCAGAAAATTCTGTAAGTACCTCGAGGGAAGGGAAAACAGAATCTGTGATTTATTAAATCACAGTGAAAGGGTGAAGAAATCGAGGGTGCAACCCTATCTCGAAGAAGTAGGAGATAGGGTTTTTTTATTACAGTATGAAAAATTTTATATTTATTTTAGGTGGGATAAAGAGTGGCAAAAGTAAATTTGCTGTATCCTTAGCCAAGAAATTGAAAAGAAGGACTGTCTTCATTGCCACAGGTAAAGCCTGTGATAAAGAGATGAAGGAGAAGATTTGCAAACATAAAAAATTAAGACCCAAAAGTTGGAAGTTAATAGAAGAAGGAACAAATTTAATAAGTTTGTTACCAAAATTAAAAAAATATCAAGTTATTTTAATTGATTGCCTTAGTTTCTGGATAGCGAATCTCTTAGAGAAAGGACTTAAAGATAAAGAAATTCAGAAACAGATAAAGCAATTGGCTAAGGAAATTAAAAATTTGAGAGTGGTTTTGATTTTAGTTTCAAATGATGTGGGAAGTAGTCTTGTTAGTGAGAATAAACTTGGAAGGAGATTTCAAAATTTAGTAGGTTATGCCAATCAAGTAATGGCAGAATCTGCAGACGAAGTTTTTTATCTCCAAGCCGGGATAGCGTTAAAAATAAAAAACAAAATATAAGAAATTATTAATTAATGGGAAGATGGAAAAATTAAGGGAAGTATTAGTTAGAATTGAAAAAGTGAATTTTTCTTTAGCCCAAGAGGTGCAGGAAAAACTAGACAGTCTAACAAAGCCCAGAGGCAGTTTGGGAAGATTAGAGGATATCGTAAAAAGAATTGTATGTATAACCGGGAATTTTCATCCCAAAATTAAAAATAAAGTTGTTTTTGTAATGGCGGGAGATCATGGGGTTGCAGAGGAAAATGTTAGTGCTTATCCTCAGGAAGTAACAGCACAAATGGTTTATAATTTCTTAAAAGGTGGAGCAGGAATAAATGTTTTAGCACGTCATATAAAAGCCAGAGTTATTGTAGTAGATATGGGAGTTGCTGGCAAATTGCAGGTAGCAAATCGCAAGTTACAAAATTTTAAAAATAAAAAAATTAATTATGGGACAAAGAATTTTACTAAAGGCCCTGCTATGACAAGAGACGAGGCAATTAAGTCATTAATTGCAGGTATTGAAGTATTTGAGGAAGAACATAGAAAATGCAAAATTGATTTAGTTGCCATAGGAGATATGGGAATTGCCAATACAACATCTTCATCTGCAATAACTGCTTCTATATGTAAAAAGGAAGTAAAAGAGGTAATAGGAAGAGGAACAGGGATTAGTGGCGAGAGGCTAAGGAATAAGATCAGAGTGATTAAAAAAGCTTTAAGATTAAATAAACCCAATTCCGAAGATGGGATTGATGTTTTATCCAAAGTAGGAGGATTTGAGATAGGAGGAATGGCAGGAATAATTTTAGGAGCAGTTTCCAAAAGAGTCCCAGTTGTTATTGATGGATTTATTTCTTCTGCATCCGCATTAATTGCCTATAAATTAGAGCCAAAAATAAAAGATTATTTGTTTGCAGGTCATCTTTCAGAGGAGAAAGGACATAAAGTAATTCTTGAATATCTAAATTTAAAACCGATTCTAAATTTAAACTTGAGATTGGGAGAAGGGACAGGAGCGGTTTTGGCAATGAATATAATTGAGGCTTCAGTAAAAATATTAAATGAAATGGCAACATTTAAAGAAGCAGGGATATCAGAAGAGTAACTGAATTAACCAAAAGTTATCACCGTGTAGGTGATAACTTGGGGTAAAAGAATAAGTTTGCTAATGGGATGAAACGATTTCTAATCGCTTTACAATTTTTAACTATACTGCCTGTCAGAGTTAAGCAAATAGAGAATAAGGATTATGGTAAAGCATTGTTTTACTTTCCCTTTGTAGGGGCAATTATCGGAATTTTAATTTCTTTGCCTTTATTATTTTCAAATATTTTACCTAAATATGTTATTGCCACCTTTATTTTATTAATTTCAATTATATTGACAGGAGCAATTCATTTAGATGGTCTTGCTGACAGTTTTGATGGATTTTATGGAGGTAAAACAAAAAAAGATATTCTTGATATTATGAGAGATAAGAGAATTGGTGGAGTTGGGGCGATCGCTCTATTTTCAGTTTTAATTCTTAAATATTCTTTATACCTCAGTATGTCTTATGAATTTTTATGGAAATTTTTAATTTTATCTTGTTGTTTTTCAAGATGGATGCAAAGTGTTGCTTGTTCTTTTTTTGATTATGCACGAGAAGAAGGCAAGGCAAAAATTTTTATAAGATTTTCAAATAAGAAAGATTGTTATTTAAGTGGAATGTTTGTTTTCTTAATTTTTATTTTGTTGGCAAAATTTAAAAGTATACCAATATTTTTGATTTCTTTATTCTTAAGTTTAACTTTTATGCATTATATAAATAAAAAAATTGATGGAATGACTGGAGATACAGTAGGAGCAATAAATGAATTGGCTGAAATTAGTATTTTATTGTTTGCCTTGGGTATAATATCATCACTGCATAGGTGATAACGGACAATATATTTATGTTACTAATCTGTAGTTATATCGCCGATTTAATATTTGGAGACCCGGAATGGCTACCCCATCCTGTAAGAGGAATTGGGAAATTAATAAATTTTGGAGAGAAAGTTTTATGGAAGAGAGAGAATAAATATAGACAAAGATTTAAAGGGTTTATTTTAGCAATTATGGTAATTTTTATTACAACAATTTCTACCTGTTTATTTTTAACAATTTTACAAAAAATTAATCCTGTTTTAGGAAAATTTTTCTGGGTTTATATCGGATATACAACAATCTCTGTAAAAGATTTAAGAATTAAGGCAAAAGAAATTTATTTTTCCTTAAAGGAAGTTTTACTGAATAAAGCCAGAAAAAATCTTTCTAAAATTGTAGGCAGAGATACGGAAGATTTAAATAAAGAAGAGGTTATAAAAGCAAGTATAGAAAGTATAGCAGAAAATACAAATGATGGCATAATTGCTCCTCTATTTTATTTGACCATAGGTGGCCCAATTTTAGCAATTACTTATAAAGCCATAAATACATTAGATTCTATGCTTGGGTATAAGAACGAAAAATATATTAATTTTGGCTGGGCATCAGCAAGAATAGATGATATAGCAAACTATATCCCGGCGAGGATTTCCGGTTTTCTTATATCCCTTTCTTCATTTATCCTGGGAAAGGGCTTTAAAGATTCTTTCTTAACAATGCTGAAGCAGGCAAAACTTCATCCTTCTGTAAATTCAGGTTATCCTGAAGCCTCTATGGCAGGGAGTTTAAAAATAAAATTGGCAGGGCCCTGTTATTATGAGGGAAAATTATTTAATAAACCCTATCTGGGAGAAGATAAAAAAGATATTGAAGAATCATTAATTATTGAGGCTTTAAATGTGAGTTTTGTAAGTTCTCTTATAATGCTAATCTCCGGAGTAATTATAAGATGGTTAATTTAAGATTGGGACACGGAGGTAATTATAATTATGGAACAGATGTTATAGATTTCAGTTCTAATATAAATCCCATAAAACCTCCTTGGAGATTAAAAAAAGAAATTATCAGAAATTGGGAAAAGATTACTTCCTATCCTGATCCTGAAGCAAAAGATTTAAGAATGAAATTAGCGCGCTATTGGAAGATAAAAATTGATAATATTCTGATAGGTAATGGGGCAGTGGAATTAATATATTTAGTTTGCTTAGCCTTGAAACCTGAAAAAGTTTTAATATTTATCCCCACATTTTCAGAATATGAGAGAGCGTCAAAAATTATAAAATCAAAAATCAAATTTAAGTCTCTTAATAAGAATAATTTTGAATTAACACCTTCTAATAAATTAAAACCGGATTTAACCTTCATCTGCAATCCCAACAATCCTACAGGAAATTTGCTTCTCAAAAATAGAAATTTAAATTTCAAGTCTAAATTTTTTGTTATTGATGAGGCATTTATGGATTTCCTACCTCAGCAAAAAAGATTAACATTTATTCCCAAGGCAGTAGAAAGTAAGAGAATAATTGTTATAAGAAGTTTTACAAAATTTTTCTCAATTCCCGGATTGAGATTAGGATATTTAATTGCTCATAAGGATGTGATAAGTCTTTTAAAAAAATATCAGGTTCCCTGGAATGTAAACTCTTTTGCTCAGATTGCCGCAAAGATTTTGCTTAACGAGAGAGATTATATTTTGAAAACTAAGAAAGTTATAGAAAAAGAAAGAAATTTTCTTTGGAATGAGATTAATAAAATTAAAAACTTGGAATGTTTCCCTTCGGTTACAAATTTTCTTTTGATTAAAATTAAAGATAAGTATTTTACAGCTAAATTGCTTAAGAAACTGCTTCTCGATAAAAAAGTCTTAATAAGAGACTGTTCAAATTTTAGAGGGTTGAATAGTAAATT
>CAZUSK010000042.1:0-4675 GCA_964623345.1 uncultured Candidatus Saccharibacteria bacterium | reverse complement strand
TTATCGTTGATTATTGGTTATTATGGCTAAAAAAGATATTCATCAAAAATATTATAAAAACGCGAAAGTAAGATGTGCATGTGGCAATGAGTTTACAGTTGGCTCAACAAAACCTGAGCTTGAGATTGAGATTTGTTCAAAATGCCATCCATTTTATACAGGTAAAGATAAAGTGGTAGATACACTAGGTCAAATTCAAAAGTTCAAATCTCGACTTGAAAAGCACACTCAACTAAAAAAGCAAAGGAGGCAAAAAAAATAACTGTTTATTATTTAAATCTCTTTATTTTAAGAGGAGTTTTTAAATATGGAAGACTTAGATTACTTAACCTCTCAATACAATCAGCTTACAAAAGAAATTGAGGAGGCCCAAAAAAAAGAAGATTGGGTTAGAGTTGGAGAGCTTATTAAAAAAAGAGGTGAAATTGAAAAAATTCTCCAGAAATATAAAGAACTCCAAGAGACACAAAAAAAGATAGAAGAGGCAGAACAGATCTTAAAAAAAGAAACTAATAAAGAGTTGTTAGAATTGGCCAAAAAAGAAAAGGAAGAGTTAGAGAAGAAGCTTCAAGTTTTAGAGAAAGAACTACAAAACCTCACAAAAAACAAAGAAAAAACAGAGTCGGTTATTGTTGAAATTCGGCCAGGAGTTGGAGGAGAAGAAGCAGCCTTATTTGCTCAAGACCTTTTTTCAATGTATCTAAAATACGCAAATAAAAAAGGGTGGAAGGTAAAAATTTTTGAAACAAAAAAAACTGATCTTGGTGGCATCAAAGAGGCTATATTTGAAATCACAGGCAAAGGAGCTTACGCGAAGCTAAAATACGAAGGAGGTGTTCATAGAGTTCAAAGAATTCCTGAAACTGAAAAATCGGGGAGAATTCATACTTCCACTGCCTCGGTTGTAATTTTAAAGAAACCAAAAAAAGCAGAGATTCAAATTGATCCAAAGGATTTAAAAATTGAAACTTTTAGAGCCTCTGGTCCGGGCGGGCAATATGTAAATAGAAGAGAATCGGCAGTAAGAATCACTCACATACCCTCTTCAATTGTAGTAACTTGTCAAAGCGAAAGGACTCAAGCTCAAAACAGAGAAAATGCTCTTTCAATTTTACAGGCAAGGCTTTTAAAAATGCAGGAGGAAAAACAATTAAAAGAGATACAAAAAACAAGAAGATCCCAGATTGGAAAAATGGAGCGATCCGAAAAAATACGCACTTATAATTTTCCTCAAGATAGGGTTACAGACCATCGAATTAAGAAAACTTGGCACAATATTGAAGAAATTCTCGCAGGCGAGTTAGATCCAATTATTGAAGAATTAGAAAAAACCCTAAAGTAAATTAAATTTTTAATTACTTTTCAAATACTCCTTCGTCAATCCATTTTTGCCATTTTGAGGCTTTTTCTAAAACCAACGATCTATACCATTTACCTCCGGCTCTTTTGCAGGTCTTGGTCATATAGGGAGTACCACATAAATAAGCAGTAACCGCTCCAATTTCGTCTTTCAATTTTTTGGAATCTGCTCCAAAATCAGCAAGATATAAAGCAGCAGCCAAGAATGCATCTTTAATACGCCAGGGATTGGCTGGTTTAATCCCTGTAATTTTTTCTACTCTTTTCTTATAGCCTAATTTAAGCCAAGTATTTGGCATAAATTGAGCCGGGCCCATGGCTCCTCCCCATTGAACTTTTCCCCCATTTACAGCACAAGAAACAGGAGTTTTATCAGGGTTCAAGCCTAATTCCTTTGTAATCTGCAAAAATGAATCCCATTGACTTTTGGGCATTACTTTCTTCCACGAGATATCAGGATGTCTACAGTAGGCTTTACCTTCACAATTACATTGACCAACATTTTTGCCAATTGCTGATTCTACCTCCAGCAGCCCAAGAAGCAATGCAGGTCTTATACCTGTTATACCCTCTATTTGTCTTGCAAGTTCATAGGCCTCTTCATAACTTGGGGCTTCTGTTTCAGCAACTTGAGCTAACTCAAAAATCCTCTTTCTAATCTCAGCCGCTTTCTCTTGTACTTCTTTCAAATATTCTTTATACTTTTTCTCTTTGCCTTTGGTTTTTTTCAGAAGCCAATCCTTTTCTTTTTTTAATTCTTGACTTTCTTTAGCCTTTATTGAACTTACCAGCACCGCCCGCTCAAGATCTTCTTTATCTTTTAAGAGAGATTCTTTCTGTTGTTCCAAACTTGTTTTTAAATTTTTAATATTTTTGAGAAGTTGCTGATGTTGGTAATTTAAGCTCTCAAGAGCAGCCAGCTCATCAAAAAAATCTGATAGGCTAGCTTCTTCTAATAAAATCTCTATAATTGATTTTTGATCATATTCATCAATCAACCTCAAGATTCTGGCAATTTTTTCTTTGGTCTCCTCTATCTTTTTTGAGGTGGTATCAATTGATTTTTCTGTATCCTGAATCTGAAGGCGTAAATCTTTAATAATAAGTTCATTATGGTAAATTTCGTTCTGCAATTTTTTTATCTTGTTTTCCAAATATCGAATTTCGCTTTGAAGCGTTTTTCTTTGTTTTTGAGTCTTTTTGACTTCTTCTTGATAATGCTCTCCTTTTTCCTGATAAAAATTAAGACACTCATTTAAAAGTGCCTGACAATCTGATGGGCTTAGTTTTTCACATTCCCTGTCTACATTTTCAAGATCGCATTTCTCTTCTAAGTTTTGAGCCTCAATAAAAAATGTAAAAAAGAAACTCACCAACAGTATCGTGACAAAGAAGGTTTTAAGCAGAGCCTTTTTATTCATAAACTTAAATAAATAAGAAGATTAGCCCTCCTCTGTTTTTGGTTCTTCTTCTTTTTCTTCTTCTTTCTCTTTAATTACCTCTGGTTCTTTAACCTCCTCTTCTTCTACTAACTCTTCTTCTACTCTTTCAGGTGGAGCCACAGTAACCACTACCTCTTTTGGGTTTTTTAAAATCTCTACATTATCAGGTATTTGTAAATCCTCTATTAAAACTTCATCATGAATTTCTTTTAGATTACTCACATCTACTTTTATCTCATGTGGCAAATCCTTTGGTAAAGCTCTTACCTCTACTTCATCTAAGTTTCTTACTAAAGTCCCTCCTAAGTTTTTAACTGCTGGCGCCTCTCCTATAATTACAAGCGGGACCCAGGCAGTAACTTTCTTCTCTAAATCGGGCTGGTACAAATCCACATGAATAATTTTATCTGTTAGAGGATCCTGTTGAATATCGTGAATAAGTACCAAATATTTTTTCTTCTCTCCTTCAACTTCTAAATTAATTAACGAACTCTCCCCCGCCTGCTTCCAGACTTTTTCAAAGGATTTGTAATCTAATACAAGAGGTGTATTTTTTATTTTAGGCCCATATAAAATAGCTGGCAGAAGATTTTCTGCTCTCAGGCATTTGGTTTTTCTGCCAAAGATTTCTCTTTTTTTGGCTTTAAGTTGAAGCTGAGCTTCTTTATTCATAATCTTAATAAATCAAATTATTTTAAAAGAGTAGCCAAAAAACCCTCGTATTTTGAATACAACCCAGAAATTACTATAAAGAGGGCTGCAAGAAAACACAAAACTGTGATAATGTCTATTAATCTCATAGGACTCTCTAAATAATACCAAATCTTCTACTTTATGTAAAGCGTCTTGCGCAGGATCTGATTCTATGCTTTTTGGTTATTAAACAAGGAAAGCGTCTTAAAAAAGACGCTTTCCTTGAAGAAAGACATTGTCTATTTGCTCACTTATGCTGAGGGTGTGCTTGATCCTCCTCTTGATTTCTGCTTCTTAAAAAGATACCACACCACCCCCAAAACAACTAGTGCTACAACAATCCAGATTATTGCAGATACTATTGGGCTCATTTTTTTATATAGTTTTTAGGTTTCTTTCCGACCTTTACCCCGCCTGTCTTATTATCTCTGCGGGGTTTCTTTTAGATTATAATATCATACCTCTTTTTCAAAAATGAGGTCAAGTGGAAAATTCCTGAGATAATTTATAAATATCTCCTGCTCCCATAATAACCAGGATATCACCTTGAAAATATGCTTTAATAAAGCTTTTGATTTTTTGAAAATCCGGAATAAAAAATGCCTTTTGTTTTTTAAGCTGTTGATTAATTTCCTCTACTAATTTTTCTGAAGAGACTTTCTTTTTTATTTTTTCACTTTCTCTGCCCGCCACATCAAAAATAGGGGGGATAATAATTTTTTGAACCTTTAGATCTTTTAAAACTTTTACAAAATCTTTAAACAAATAGTAAGTTCTTTGATACTGATGAGGCTGGAAAACGAGCCAGATTTTCTTTTTTGGATATTTCTCTTTTAAGGCTGAAATTGTTGCTTTAATTTCTGTTGGATGATGCCCGTAGTCTGAGACAAGAATAAATGATTTATTGCCAATAATAATTTTTTTCTCCTCCATTCTTCTCCAAGAACCTCTATATTCTGATAAAGCCTCAAACGAAATTTTATCTTTTATTCCCAAAATCCTTGCACAAGTTAAAGCAGCAAGAGCATTATAAATATTATGCTTTCCTGGCACCTTTAAAATCTTTTTTAGCTTTTCTGCCTCTTTTTGTTTAAGGCTAAATTTTTTAATTTTTAATTTTTCATTTTTAATTTTTAATTTTTTTATGTTTTTATCGTCTTTATTTAAAACAAGCCAACCAT
>CAZUSK010000041.1:0-4735 GCA_964623345.1 uncultured Candidatus Saccharibacteria bacterium | reverse complement strand
GCCTCAAAGGGCAAGCACACTGGGCTTGCCAGAAAACCCTTTACTGGAGGAGTCTTTCTCCCTCAAATGCCACAACGATATTTCACAGACATGGTTGTGTTTGTAGCACTATTCCTCCTATCGGAGAGCATAGCTATGCTTGTCTTCCTGGAGGCAAGCGATCCCTTTACAGCACTCATCCTGCTCCTCGGCTCTATAGGAGTATTTTTGCCCGCAATAGCAAGCCTCAAAAAGAGGTGAGAAAAATTGGCTGAGAAATTGGGTAAAATCGGGAGAAAAAGCATATGGCTCTTCCAATTCAACGCTAGCGGATGCAATGGTTGCGACATAGAGTTTGCTGCATCAGTCACCTCACGATACGACCTAGAAAGATTTGGTATACAACTTGTCCCCAGCCCGAGGCACGCTGACGTCCTAGTGGTGACTGGCGCTGTTAACAGGCTGACAAGAGACTCTCTTAAGATGATATACGACCAAATACCAGAACCCAAGGTCGTAATAGCCCTTGGTAGCTGTGCATGTAGTGGTGGAATATTCAATGGCTGCTACAACGTGGCTGGTGGCGTCGACAAAGTAATACCTGTTGATATCTATATTCCAGGCTGTCCACCCAAGCCAGACGCCATAGTTGAAGCCTTAGCAAAATTGGCCGGAATACTGGAGAAAAAGAAGAAAAATTTAAAGGGTGAAAAGAATGGGAGCAAGAAAGATTGAAGAATATTTAGAGGTTGAGGCACAAGATATCCCTTCAAAGGTTTCAGAAATAACAAGCAAAGGTTACCAACACCTTGTAACTATCACAGGTCTTGATGAAGGAGAAAATATTGGGTTAATCTATCACTTTTCTAAGCCCTCTGGCGAAACCATCCACATTAAAACCAGCGTGAAAAAACACGGCTCCCTTCCCTCCATAGTAGACGTCATCCGCGGAGCATACATATACGAGATGGAAGTACACGATATGTTCGGAATAATTTTTGACAACAATCAATGGATGAAATACAAACTCCTACTACCGGATTGCTATCCCCTAGATGAACCTCCTCCACTCTGGAAAGAAGCTGATCCCGACAAAATTCGTAAAAAGCTATATGAAGCTACGAGTGCAGCGTGTACTCTCACCGAGCCCATTTCAGGAACCTCCATGTTCTCTCCGGAAAGCGTTGTTGTCCCCTTCGGACCATATCATCCAGCTCTTAAAGAACCAGAACACTTCCGGCTTGTCGTAGAAGGAGAAAGGATAGTACAGGCTATCCCGAGGATAGGCTTTGTCCACAGGGGAATCGAGAAGGCTGCTGAAAGAAGAAGCTTCCTACGAGACATCTTCCTTCTCGAGAGAATCTGTGGAATCTGTAGCATGCACCATAGCTGGACCTTTGTAGAAGCAGTAGAAAAACTGCTGGGGCTTGAAATCGACAAAAGAGCAGTATATATTAGAACCTTAGTCGCAGAGCTTGAGAGAATATATAGTCATAGCCTCTGGCTGGGTCTCGTAGGCTACTGGATGGGATTTGAAACAATGTTCATGTGGGTTTGGAGCATCAGAGAAAACATAATGGATCTCCTCGAACTTATCGCTGGCAATAGGGTGCACAAGTCTATTGTGACCATAGGGGGCGTGAGAAGAGATGTCTCAGATGAGAAACTGGGGAGGATTAAAGAAAAAGTTGCTAGCTTTGAGAAACGTTTCACCGAGGTCATGGACGACATACTCACCCTGGATGAGTTTATCGCTAGAACATCTGGTATAGGAAAGTACAATCTTGACACAGCCAGAAAACTATGTGTTGTAGGGCCTCCTAGAAGGGCTGTCGGAGACGGCTACGATATAAGGAAGATCGAGCCCTATGGAGCTTACGAAGAAGTTGACTACTCTGTTATAACGGACATGGGGGGAGACGTATACAGTCTAGTAAAAGTCAGGATGCTGGAGATTCTAGAGAGTACTCGCATTATACAGCAGATAATCGAAAAGATGCCTTCTGGAAATCCTGTACCGAAAAGAGCGTTTATGGGTACCGTTCCCAAGGGTGAGGCATACGCTAGGACAGAAGCACCTAGGGGAGAACTCTTTTACTATGTCTCAGCCGACAACAAACACAATCCGTCTAGAGTTAAGGTCCGCACACCAACCCTAGCGAACATAACACTCGCCGCTGAAGCACTGAAGGGACAGACCCTATCCGACGTGCCTCTTGTAATAACCATGATAGACCCCTGTTTTAGCTGTATGGATCGCGTCCTTGTTATTGATAGGTCTAGTAAAAGCTCTCGTGTTCTAGATGAGAGATATTTTAGGAGGATTAGGAGGAAGGGTGGGATCAGATGATTGGTATAGACGTGTTGTTCACGTCTTTAGTTTTTCCGGGACTACTATTCAGCGTTGCAATGGCATTCTGGTTCCAATATCTAGAGAGAAAGATTGTAGCTAGGATTCAGCGAAGAATAGGTCCACTCTACACTGGCCCCCACGGACTTTTCCAGCCTCTCTATGACTTCTTGAAGATGCTTTTTAAGGAAGAAATTATACCGGAAAACACAGACAAGCTTTACTACAGGATAGCTCCGGTACTCGCTGTCGTAATCCCTATCTATGGAATGGCTTTAATACCTATAATATGTTATAAATGCGCGCTAAACTTCGAAGGAGACTTCCTCTTCACACTATTCTTGTTCAGCCTTAGCGTCTTTACCACAGCTATCGCTGGATATGCAGTATATAGCCCATATTCTTCGGTTGGGGTCGGAAGACTCATTGTTCAGTATTCGATCTATGAAAGCTTCCTAGCACTATCCCTTGCAATAGCCGCACTCCAAACCTCAATAATAGACTTTAGCGGGCTACTACAGTATCAGACTATTCACGGACCCTTAGTGTTTTACCAGCCAATAGGTTTTGTCGTCGCTATAATAGCTCTAATAGCCAAGCTCGAAAAACCGCCCTTCGACCTCCCACACGCCAAGCAGGAGATTGTTGCAGGATGGATGACCGAGTATTCTGGGCGAGGACTCGCTTTCCTCAAGCTTTCAAAGGACCTAAGCATGGTTTGGGGCATTTCTCTCATCTCTACGGTCTATCTCGGGGGTCCACTTGGCCCATTATTTCCTGAAGCTGGACCAGTAGGGCTCTTATGGTTTGCGATTAAATGTCTTGCAATAAGCCTTGTGATAATATTCGTGAGAGCCGTCTCTGGTAGGACGAGAGTCTATGGTCTCGCAGAGAGACTTTGGGCACGTGTTATACCGCTTGTTGTACTCCAGTTTATAATAGCGGTTCTCGTGAGGTGGTACATGTGAGCAAAGGAAGAGGAGGATTAGGTCTTGTTGTTGAAGCAATAAGATCTCTATTCGAGAAACCTGTTACAAGAGATTACCCAGCCAGTGAGGAAGTCGTCGAGACGATTAGAGGAATGCCCGTGCTTCATAGTGAAAAGTGTGTTGGCTGCGGGTTATGTGAGAGATCGTGTCCGTCTGGAGCAATAACGATGGTTGTAGTGGGTAAGAGGAAGATCGGCAATAAAGAGGTTCCTTTGAGGAATCCTCGCTTCGACTATTTCAGGTGTATCTACTGTGGTATCTGTTCTGAGGTTTGCCCGAGGGGCGCTATTGAGATGGTGAAGAAGTTTGGTCTCATATATACGAGTAAGGGTGGTGAGAAGTGATTGAGGCTGTTTTCGGGTTTGTAGGAACACTGTTAGTTATTGCTGCCCTCCTATGCAGGAAGATCTCAAGGTCCCTTTTCCTACTGTTTCTTGGGAGCATAACCCTTGCCGTAGATATAGCTTTGCTTTCAGGAATAGTCTCTGGAGTAATTGTAGCTGGACTTTACGCTGGCGCAATGGTGGCTATGATACTCGTATGGCTCATGCTCGTCGAGGAAGAGAAAACTATCGTAGATTTGGTTTATTTGTCTTCAATTATAGGCTCTCTAGCTACCGGACTTATAATACTTTACGGTGTTTCATCTCAGATTGGCGGAAGCATTGTTCTCTTAGATAGACCTATAGTAGTTGAGGACATTATTGCTGTCGTTTTAGCGCTTATAGTCTCCTCTATTGGTGTTGTATATATCCTAGGAGGTGAGAAGACATGGACCCGTTGAGCATATATCTGTTAGCTGGCTGTTCCCTAGCGCTTGTATTTGGCGGCCTGGCAGCCATAGCGGCTACAAGAAACCTCGTGAAAATCGTGATGGGGCTACAGTCCATATCACTTGGAGCCCTGCTACTAGTGGCACTGGCACTAGGACTCGCTGGAAAAGAATCATACACTATAATACTGCTAGCATCTTCGACAGCTGCGGCCTCAGAAGCAGTCTCTATAGCAATCCTGATTTTGGCTTATCGCAAGTTTGGAACACTTGATCCTCGCAAGATTTCCGAGTTAAGGTGGTAGGGATGGGGCCTGAGATTGTTCCAATTTTGACTATTTTGGGAGCGCTTATCGTGGCTGGAGCAGGTAAACTATCGAGAAGGCTCTGCGAATTATTAAGTGTCCTCTTCGCGTTTAGCGCTGCTGCATTATCGGTGATATATCTGATAAAGGGTTGGCACGGCGAAGTCACTTTATTCGAAAAATACTTCACGTTCTATAGTGATAGTCTCGCCCTGTTCATGCTTGCCGTAGTCAACATTCTGGGTTCACTAATCGTCCTATACAGCGTGGGCTACATGTCCCACGACAGGGACTATATCAGATACTAGAAAATACCAGGAAATACCAAAGCATTGTTTAT
>CAZUSK010000040.1:0-4745 GCA_964623345.1 uncultured Candidatus Saccharibacteria bacterium | reverse complement strand
TCTGCTTCTTCAATTTCAAAGAGATCCATTTTTTTGAAGCCAAAGAGTTTGGCAACTATATTGGAAGGAAAACTTTCAATCGCAATGTTAAGATCTCTTACATTAGCATTATAAAATCTTCTTGCCGCCTGAATTTTATCTTCGGTATCTCTTAATTCTCTTTGCAACTCTAAAAAGTTTTGGGAGGCCTTTAAATCAGGATAGTTTTCTGCTACAGCAAAGAGACTTTTTAAAGTCTGTGTTAGCATGTTCTCTGCCTCGCCTTTTTCTTTTAGAGTCTGTGCACTCATTGCTCTTGTCCTTGCTTCAGTTACTTTTTCTAATACTTCCCTTTCGTGAGCAGCGTATCCTTTCACTGTCTCAACTAAATTGGGGATTAAATTGTGTCTTCTTTTTAGTTGAACCTCTATATCTGACCATGCCTCTTTAGCTCTATTTTTGAGCCGGATAAGTTTGTTAAAAATAAAAATGAGCCAAATTAAAAGAAGGGCTAAAACTAAAATTATCCAAATAAGATAGTTCATAAAATTAATTTAATTCTATTCTCTTATTATACGTTAGGCTTCTGTCCAAAACAACCCCGCCCAAAGGCGGGGTTGTTTTGGTTTTAATATCCCTCTCCTAATCCTGGGGATGATTTCTCTTTTTCTTTTTCTGGCAATTCAGAAACCACTGCTTCAGTGGTCAAAAGAGTAGATGCTGCTGAGGCTGCATTCTCTAAAGCCGATCTTACTACTTTTGTTGGATCAATAATACCTCTTTTAAATAGATCCTCAAATTCGAGAGTTAAAGCATTGAAACCAAATCCAATCTCTTTTGATTCTTTTACTTTCGCCACAACAATTCCTGCATCAACTCCGGCATTTTGGGCAATTTGTCTAATTGGTGCCTCCATTGCTTTCTTAAGAATTTCGATACCTGTATTGATATCTTTTTCTAAATCGCCTCCCTCTTTTGTCTTGATTTCCTCCAAAGCTTCAGATGCCCTTAAAAGAGCAACTCCACCTCCAGGCACAATTCCCTCCTCAATGGCTGCTTTTGTTGCTGCTAAAGCATCTTCGGCTTTATGTTGTCTTGCTTTTTGTTCAACCTCTGTTGGGGCACCAACTTTTATAACAGCTACCCCACCTGATAGCTTTCCTAGCCGCTCTTGTAACTTTTCCTTATCAAACTCAGACTCTGTTTCTTTAATTTGGTTTCTAATCTGCTGAATTCTTGCCTCAATATCCTCTTTCTTACCTTTACCTTCTATAATTGTTGTATTGTCTTTTGTGGAGATAACTTTCCTTGCTCTACCTAAATCCTCTAATTGAACGCTGTCTAATTTCATTCCTGTTTCTTCAGAAATCACCTTTCCACCTGTAACCACCGCGATATCCTGAAGCATTTCTTTTTTTCTATCACCAAAACCGGGAGCTTTAACTGCTAAACAATTTAATACTCCTCGTAATTTGTTTACAACTAAGGTTGCCAAAGCATCTCCTTCAATCTCATCAGCAATGATAACTAAATCTTTTTTGCCGGTATTAGCTACCTTTTCTAATACAGGCAATATATCTTGCAAAGAAGAAATTTTTCTATCTGTTATCAAAATATAAGGATCTTCTATTTCTGCTTTCATGTGCTCAGTGTCGGTAATCATGTATGGAGAAACATAACCTCTATCAAATTGCAATCCTTTCACAATTTCTTTCTCAAGCCCAAATTTTTTGGATTCCTCAACTGTTACTACTCCATCTTTTCCAATTTCGTCTATAACCTCGGCTATTAAATTTCCCAACTCTGAATCTTCAGCAGAGATGGTAGCCACTTTTACTATCTCATCTTTACCTGATACTGGCTTAGAAATGCTTTTTAAATATTCCACTGCTTTTTTAGTGGCCATCTCAATCCCTCTCTTTAGAGCCAAGGGATTGGCGCCTGCAGCAACATTTTTTAAACCCTCACTAATAATTGCCTGTGCCAAAACTGTAGCCGTAGTTGTTCCGTCTCCGGCAACATCATTAGTTTTAGAAGCCACCTCTTTCACAATCTCTGCTCCCAAATTCTCAACCTTATCTTCAAGCTCAATCTCTTTAGCAATTGTCACTCCATCATTGGTAATGGTAGGAGCTCCAAACCCCCTATCCAGAACAACATTCCTACCCCTTGGTCCTAAGGTTACCTTTACTGCATTTGCAAGTTTATCAACGCCTGCTTTAAGTTTTTTTCTGGCTATTTCTGAGTAATGAATTTCCTTGGCCATAAACTTACAACGGAGCTCGGTTTTAGATTCCCTTGCTCCGTTAGTTAATTTTACTCTTCAATGATAGCTAATATATCTTCTTCTTTGGCAATTAGATATTTTTTATCGTCTATTTCAATTTCTGTAGGGCCATATTTTGTAAAAATAACCCTATCTCCGACCTTTACATCTGGAGGAATGACTTTACCAGAAGATGTTTTTCTTCCTGGCCCCACAGCAATCACTTTGCCTTCCTGAGGTTTTTCTTTCTCTGCACTCTCAGGAAGCAAAATACCACTTTTTGTTTTTTCACCCTCTTCAATTGGTTCAATTAAAATATGATCAGCTAATGGTTTAATCTTCATATGCCAATTCTCTTTAAGAAAATTTTTTAAATGGGCTTAGCAGTCTCGACCTTTAATTGCTAATTTTCTCTATATTTATTTATTATCTTGAGAGGGTTATTTTGTCAAGAGAAAAGGGCGCGTACCTATGACGCACCCTCTTGTAGAAATTTATCAACCATCCGCAGTAAAGCCAGAAAGACCAACAAGGCTCCTACAGTTCCTAAGGCTGTTTCCATAAACCATTTGTGGTGAATACCAACCAAAGCAAGACTTGATATCGTTATCATCCCTCCAAATCTTAAAAATATCCTGCAGGCCTTTTTTTCTTTCTCCAAAAACCATAAACCTGCAACTAGTATTAGCGCCATTCCTATGACAGCAAGGGTGCTTTCAATATAGAGATGATGTTTGTTAGCGACTAAGGTACCTCCTGTACACATTAAACCTATCCCTAACATTCCCAAGAGCATTGTTTTCCTCATTCTCCCCCCTTTGCAAGTTGTTAATTTACTCCTTTTGTAGTTTATGCATATGTTTTCTCCTCTGTCAATTGACCAATTCTTTTTTCTTTGTTAAAATATCTTTAATCCGATGAGAAGATTGCTATTGTATATTCTTTTGGGCATTTTAAGTTTATATCTAATAGCTAAATTTATCCCAGGTATTACATTTGTTGGACCGACAAAAGTTTTTTTGTTAGCAGGTGTTGTATTGGGAATTTTAAATTATCTTGTTAAGCCGATCTTACTGTTTTTCCTTTTCCCTTTTAACCTCTTGACTTTTGGGTTAATTGGATTAGTAATAAATATTGGTTTTATGTTTTTGATTCTTTGTTACTTCTTTGCATCTAACTTTCAAGTAAGCGGTCTTTGGCCTCTTATTTTGGCAACTATTTTAACTTCTTTTATCTATACTTTTTTTCTTTTTCTAACCAAAGCTTATAAACATGAATAAATTCTTAATAGGTGCCCAAATTATAGTTTCATCTCTTTTAATAATTGGTATCCTGTTGCAGCAAAGAGGAGCAGCTTTGGGTTCTGCATTTGGGTTTGAAGGAAGTTTTTATGGAAAGATGCGAGGACTGCAAAGGAGAATTTTTCTCTCTACCGTCATCTTAGGAGGTCTTTTTATCATTCTCTCATTATTAAACCTTTTGCTATAATTTGAGGCGTCTGTCTAAACAAAAACATAAGCGAAATTTTAAATTAAGTCTGGAAATTTTAGACCGGCTTTCTGGCTTGGAAAGAAAGGAACGCTTTATATTTGGTATATTTTTCTTTTTGTTTGTGATATCTATTATTCTATTTGTCATTGATTTTTATTTTAAAAATACCTCCATTGTGCCAGCATTTGGTGGAATATTAAAAGAGGGAGTTGTAGGTCAACCCAGATTCATTAACCCAATCTACGCAGATAGCAATGATGTAGATAAAGATTTGGTCAACCTTATATTCTCAGGCTTAATGAAATATGGCAAAGACGGCAAGATAGAAGAAGATATTGCCAAAAGTTATGAGATTAAAGAAGGTGGAAGAGTTTACATAGTCAACCTAAAAAAATCTGTATTCTTTCATGATGGCAAGAAACTAACCGCAGACGATGTTATTTTTACAATTAAAACTATCCAAAATCCAGATTTTAAAAGCCCGCTTTTGGCCAAATGGCTTGGGGTGGAAGTAGAAAAACTCTCCGATTATCAGATTAAATTCACTTTAAAAAATCCTTATCCGGGTTTTTTGGAAAACCTAACCTTAAAAATTCTTCCCGCTCACATTTGGGAAAATATATCCTTTCAGAATTTTCCTCTCTCCCCTTATAATTTTGAACCAATTGGCTCTGGCCCATATAGATTTAAATCTTTAACAAGAAACCCGGATGGTTCTGTAAAGTCAATTCTTTTGGAGAGAAACAAAAATTATTACCAAAGACCTCCATACATTAGTCAAATTGAATTCTTTTTCTTTCAAACAGAGGAAGATTTATTTAAAGCAGCAAGATCTGGGTTAATAGATTCCTTCTCCCCTATCTCTTTTAGTAATTTAAATTTTGACTCTGGATGGCTAGCAGGTATTACGACTTTTTCGATGCATTCCGCAAAGTAGCCGAATTTGCGATCGGAAACCATATTGATGTGATATTAGTTGCAGGTGACCTATTCCACAAACCTCAGGTAT
>CAZUSK010000039.1:0-4822 GCA_964623345.1 uncultured Candidatus Saccharibacteria bacterium | reverse complement strand
AGCACCTGGCTGTTAACCAGGGGGTTGGGGGTTCGAGACCCTCCCGGGGAGTTTTTTATAGTGAAGGATAAATGAGCACCTGGCTGTTAATATGCTTAGATTTAACTTTTTAAAATCCCTATCCCAGAGTCTGTCCTGTTCCTTCCTCTTTCTTTTCCTCTATCTTTTGCTAAAGGGGAAACGGGGTGGGGGCAATCTCGGATGGAGCAGGTTTTATTAACTTGTTTCATAGATCTTCAAATATTCTCGAAATGTCGATATGCTCTATATACCTTTTTTCTGGCTCTGAATAATAATAAGTTTCCTCTGGTTCTTCTGCTTCATAATCCACAACTACATATCTATAGTAATCAGCTTTTTGTTCTGATTCATTTATAAGTTCATCTATCTCCTTATTATAATCCCCAAAAGATTGTTTTAACTCTCTCAGTTGCTCAGCAATATCGTCCCAAAGATCGGCTTCAGCATAATATGCAGCGGGATCATCATCTAGAGAGACTCCATATTCTAATTCCTCTTTAATTTCTTTTAAGAAATTATCATCTATATTTAAACCTTTCTTTTCTGCATCTTTAATAAATCCCTGTGCAATCTCTCTAAAAATATCAGAAAATATTCTTTCTTTAAGGTCTTCGGTAACTCTCTCTTCCCATCTTTTCCCTTCCTCAAGGGCTATCTCAAGAAAGGTTTTATGAGGGCGGTAATTTGTTGTAATAAAGGCTTCTTTTCTGAAAAATAAATAAAATATTTTGAATAATTCAATATTATTGGATGAAAACAGGTCGGTTTTAAAAATTTGTTCAAAATCTATCTCAAGATGACCTTCTGAACGGGGAGTATATCTGTAATAATATAATCTCCAAATTCTACCATTTGTTAAAATTCCCCATAGTATTTTCCCGTTTGACGCAATTTCTATAGAGGTCATATACCTTAAAATCTGACTTGAGGGAACAGAAGGGTCAATAATATCTTTTATATCTTTTTTATCAAGCATTCTTTCAAATCTCTTTCCTTCGAGTATGCAAATTGGTTTTGTCCATGGTTTATTATTTGAAGGTGCTTTATTAAATTCCTCTCTATCTTTTTTATTTGAGAAAAGGATAAAATCAGGTATATCGGTTCTCGTGCCTTTTTGAGGCGATTTTTGCCTTACATAAAAGAATCCGAGTCTATCAAGGATAGGTCTTATTAAATCATCTTCTGTGTCTGCCTCATCGGGACTTTTTCGTTTTTTAAAATTATTATATATATTCTTTATCTCTTCTAAAAGTTGGCTGAGATTCTTTTTATAATTTTCGTCTCTCTCTATTAATTTATAATCAGGAGTATTCTTAATTCCTTCTTTTAAAAAATACTCGGTAAATAATTGCCCCACTCTCATTTTTTACCTCTCAATTTTTCTCCTACAAAGGGGGGTATTCCAAATTTCACAGCAAAATTACCCATTGCTATATTTGTAAAAGGTGGAAGGTCAATAGAAGAATATATATCTTCAACCAGAATATGCAAAACAACATCTTTAACAGGAATATCAACAGAATCAAGTATAAATAAATAATTTTCCTTTAAAAGTTTTCGTGTCTTTTTAAACGTTATAAAATAATTATTCATATTTAATTACCTGAAAACTATAAACTTTTCCCCATATTATTACACGAAGTTTCACCCTTAAAAATATAACCTCTTTTTAAATCCCTATTTAATAAAACCTTTATCTTACCTTCAAGATAAAAACCCTTTAAAAGATATCCAATTCTTCTCCTTAAGATATCAAATATCTTCTTAAATTTCCACTCCACCCCAATCTTCATAGCAGAAATTTTTTGATACCCCTATAGTTAGTATGCTTGTCCACCTGGAGATAGACCGTCAACTGCTTTAATGTCAGGCTTTCTGGGACTTGGGATTCTTTCTTTTTCATAGGTACCCACCTTTAATCAAAATATAAAATTTTACTTCAAAGTCAACCCTTTTGCTTTATTATATGAAAAAATAATCCCAAAATCAAGCGATTTAAAAAATCCTTTGGGTGGTGGGTAAAATAGATTCAAATAACCCTTTTCTTTAAAAAAGTGTTCTGGATAGCTTTCAATCTATAATCTAAATCTTGTATTTTCCTTTAAATGTTACTCAGAAAACTTTATACAAAACGCTACCAAAGGGGGTATTACGAACAGGTTATCAGCAGTAATAGTGATGTTGTGTTCTTTCATTTTGCTGAGCGCTATGGATTACGCAGAACTGTTCATAGAACCTGTAAACCATTATGAAGAGCCTCACAGTATCAAGGGGAATTCACTCAACGTGAGTTTTGTAGACAGTTACGATACACCAGGTAATGCTCATAGTGTTGCAGTGTCAGTCTTTTATGCATATGTTACAGATGGAGAAGCTGGTCTTCAGATTTATGAGAATCTACTTCTTGGGACTGATGAATCTCAGGATAAAATTTCTCTTCCTGTATTTAGACTTTTACAGAATCCTCAAAATACACTCTTCCATTTCCTATTTGGATTTTTTTGATCTCCTTCAGGACATTGTTACCTTGTATTCCCCAAATTCTTACATACTGAAGTATATTACCTCCAACATAATTCCATTGTCATTTAATCAATGCCTTAACAGCTTGTTATACGCCGTTGCAGAGTTTTTCCCTATTTTAAAGTCCTCCATATCTGCAGGTATTACGATTATCATGATATGGACGGGGCCAGGGGGAGTTTGCGAGGTTTGCTTCCCCCTGTATAGCAGTTATTCCAGAAGGAGTTTGCACATAAATGGTATTGTCTGAGCCAATGATAGGGGGCCACTCACAGAACATATCATGTATTTTCCATAAGATTTCTCCATCTTTATTGAAGGCGTAAAGAAAATGCGTATAGCCCTGTGCACCGTAAGATTCTGCTCCATGGATATATAAATTACCGTTTGCGTCAACCACAATAGCCCGGATTTCCTGGGTGACAAATTCATATCCCTTTTTCTCCCATATTACTGTGCCATCGGATGGATTTATAGCACAAAGGCTATCATTCATCAATTTCGTATATAAAGTCCCATCAGGATCTATCACCGGCGAGCTTGGTTGAGCCCCTAAGTCTGTTTCCCATAGAAGTGTTCCGTTGCTCTGTATAGCGGAAAGTTTAGATGAATGGGCAACATATATAACGCCATTCTGGTCGATTGCTGCAAGTCCTGTAGCACCATTTCCCATTTCATATACCCAACTGGTATCTCCTGTAGATGTAGAAAATGCATAGATTGCATGTCCGTCATCTGCAAAAAGATAAAGGCTCCCATTTGGTCCTATTTCTAAAAAGCCACTACGTGTGAGCAAATCTCCATATGTTATATCCCACTTCAATGTCCCATCTGGATTAACCGCGATAACTCTGGGAAGAACAGGATTTAGGTTATCATTTAATGTTGCATACACAGTTCCATCTACATTAATTGCTATTGCTCCCGTGAAAACATACGATTGTTCTGGAGGATTCAATGCCCATTTCTTTGTTCCATCAGGGTTGATGGCGTATAGTTTGTCTGCAACAACATAGACTGTGCCGTCTTCACCCACAGCAGGATAACTTATCCAGGATGCAGAGTCCATATGAAAAGCCCATTTCTGAGTCCCATCTGAGGAATTGATGGCGTAGAGCCAGCATCCATTTCCCACAGTAGTAGTGTATATGGTCCCATTAGAGAGGGCAGGAACATCTGCAATATTGGGTGCACCATCGGGAAATGTATACTCCCACTTTACGGTCCCCGGCTCAATGCCTTCCTCTTCTTCTTCCTCCTGTTCGAAAAGGTCGCAACCACTTATCAAAAGAATCACTATTGGTAGAAGTAGCCACAACCCTTTTCGCATTTTTTACTCCTCCCCTTCTCCCCTGCGCACCTATTCAGGGAGATTTTCCTCGTCCTGGGTCGGTGCCACCCTAATATCTTTGCAATGACGTATAACATTTCGGGGATATGTGAAGTTTTGCCGTAACGCGAAATTTGGGCGTAGCCGGAGGCGAAGCCACATATCCGCCTGTTAAGTGACCCAACGGCCAAGGTGCGAAGCAGTGCAGAATACCCGGCTCCAAACAGATTTCCCATATTCAGAACCTCTCATATATTTTGTTAAAATATTTTATTAATCCCTCAACTTGTTCAGGCTCGGTTATTACTATCTCTGTAAGAGGATAATTTGTATAATGTTCAATCTTTCGGACATTTCTCACCTCTAAGTCTTTTGACTTTAAATCATCAATTTTTGTCTTAGAATAAAAAAAACACTGTTTTTTCTCACAGCACACGAAAAAATCATGAATCATGCTTTTATTTTTATAAAAGCCTATGCAATGTTTCAGAGGCAATATATATTTGTTAATATCATGATATTTATTGGCGGTGGGGGTTTTACATGCCTGTGCCGTGGTAGAAAGGCAAAGAGTAGATTTTCCCTTTTTTAAATATTTTGTAACCTCACCAAGGGATATTACCTCAGAGAAATTTCCCCTTATATGATTAATTCCTTCTGTGCTTCTCAAAGTTTGTCCCCTTTACAAGATAATAATATATGGCAAAGAAAAGTAAAAAGTCAAGGCATGTGTGATAACTAGCTTATCCTAAGTACTTCGTTTCTTTATAAACTTCATATGATAGTGGTTTTTCTTAATGATTCCCCATATTCCCTATTATGTATGAGTTCCTCTCCCATCCATAGACTTAAAATAAACACCTCTCTTTATTAATTCTCTTTCCGAGAGTATTAAAGAGAGTAAGCAGCTTTTAATTTTATCTCACAAGCACAAGTCTCATTACCTTT
>CAZUSK010000038.1:2187-4912 GCA_964623345.1 uncultured Candidatus Saccharibacteria bacterium | reverse complement strand
TATATTTTATCATTTTTTAATAAATCAATCAACAGTTTTCTTGTAATTTCGGGATCTGCCCTGCCCTTTGTTTCTTTCATAACCTGTCCCATTAAAAATTGCAGAGCGCTTTCTTTCCCTTTTTTGTAATCTTCAACTGCTTTTTGATTATTTGTAATTACAGTGACTATAATATTTTTTAGAGTATCCTGATCCTGAATTTGTACTAATTCTTTTTCTTCTAAAATATCTGAAGGGTCTTTTTTTGTCTCGAACATTTCTTTAAGCAAAATCTTTGAGATCTTACTCGAGAGATTTTTTTGATAAATAATGGTTATAAACTCTGCAAAATTCTCTGGGGTTATAGGAAATTCTTTTTCTGAAAATGTTTTGCCTTTAAGCAACCCTAACGCTTCTGACAAAAGATAGTTTGTGCTCATTTGAACTAATTTTTGATAATTCTCTTTTGAAATATTTTTATCTTCTGCCCATGCAAGAAGTTCTGAAGTTGTTTTTTCAAAATATTCACTGAGGTCTTTATTCGAAATTAATATATCAATGATTTTGGAAGAAAGATTATATTCTTGTTGAAATCTTACTCTTTTTTGTAAGGGAAGCTCGGGAAGCTGATTTTTTAAATCTAAAATAAAATCTTTTTCAAATTCCATTGGAGGTAAATCGGGTTCAGGAAAATATCTATAATCGTGAGCTTCTTCTTTTTCTCTTTGTGAAAATGTGACCCCTTTTTTCTCATCCCAACCTCTTGTCTCTTGTATTATCTCTCCCCCACTCTCCAAAATTTCTTTTTGTCTTTTTATTTCGTATTCGATTGCCCTCTCCACTGCCTTAAAAGAATTCAAATTCTTTATCTCCACCTTCGTCCCTAGATTTTGTTTTTCTAAATTTGAATTTTTAATTTTTAATTTTTCATTTTTAACTAAACTTATATTTGCCTCAACGCGCATCTGTCCTTTCTCCATATCAGCATCTGAAACTCCAAGATATCGCAAAATTAGCTGAAGCTCTCTGGCAAATTCTTTTGCTTCTTTAGCTGATTCAATATCAGGTTCAGTTACAAGCTCCATTAAAGGGATGCCTGCTCGATTAAAATCCAAAAGCGAATAATTTTTACCCTCCGGATGAATGAGTCTGGCGGTATCTTCTTCTAAATGAATTCTTCTGATTCTTATTTTTTTATTATTTGAGGGAATGATTAAAAACCCTTCTTTGCATAGAGGGTCTTTGTATTGAGAAATTTGATATCCTTTTGGAAGGTCTGGATAAAAGTAATTTTTTCTTTCAAACCTAGAGATTTTGGCTATTTTGCAATTTAAGGCAAGTCCTGTTTTTATGACCAATTTAACTGCCTCAAGGTTGATTGTTGGTAAAACACCCGGATGTCCTAAACATATAGGACATATGTTTATATTAGGCTCGGTCTCTTGCGAGTTATTAACGCAAGAACAAAACATCTTTGACTTTGTTTTCAGCTCTACATGGATTTCTAAACCGATTTTTGGTTCATAACCCATATCAAATTACAGATTAAATTTAGACTGAATAATATTTTGAATTTGCTTGCTTACCTCTTCAATTGATTTCTCTCCATCAATTATCTCAAAGTTTGTAAATCTATTTTGGAGTTTTAAATAATTCTGAAATACTTTTTCTAACTTCTCTTTTTTTTCAAAAAGTTTCATTTCCTCTCCCCTTTTCTTAATCCTCTCTATGCAAATTTCAGGAGATACTTTTAAAAAAACAACCAAGTCGGGCATTAAAAAATTCTCATTTAGTTTAATTATCTCCTCCATTTCTTTTTCATTTTTCGCCCCAAAAGCAAACGAAGAAAAAGCATACCGGTCAGAAATAACCCATTTATTTTGTTTTAAGGCGGGAATAATTACATTATTTAAATGTTCTTCTCTGTCTTTCGCGAATAATTTTTGAAACTCAAAAGGATCCATCTCTTTTTTGTGGCTCAAAATCTCTTGAATTTCTTTTGCAACCGAAGATTCTTGAGTGGGCTCTTTTGTTAAAATAACATTAACTCCTTTTGCTTCCAAAAAATTTTTTAGGAATTTAGCTTGAGTTGTCAAACCAGAACCATCCAGACCCTCAAAAGCAATAAGTTTACCCGGATAAGGGTTTTTCTTCATTGATTTTGAAAATCTTTATAAATTTTACTTTCCTGCGGCAGACGATCACCAAAGTATTTGGCATCTTTCTTTTGAGGATAAGGTTTTTGAGCCGGTGAGGAGAGTTTTTCAAAAGAGAGCTGGCAGATTCTCATTCCAGGATAAAGTAATACTGGAAGCATACCTATATTTGACATCTCAAGAGTAATCTTACCTTTAAACCCTGGATCAATATACCCGGCTGTTGAGTGAACAATTATTCCCAACCTCCCCCAACTTGATCTTCCCTCAATCCTTGCCCCAATATCATCTGGTAATTCTACCTCTTCTAATGTTGAAGCAAGAATAAACTGCCCTGGTTGCAAAACAAAAGGTTTGTTTTCTTCTACTTTTACAACCTCGGTTAAATTCTCAAAAGTAGATTTATTTTTTGGATCAATATAAGGAATTTGGTTATGGTTAAATACTCGAAAAATATTATCTAGCCTCACATCTAATGAAGCTGGTCCAAGCTGTATTTCAAAATCTGGTAAAGGATGAATCTTAATCCTCCCTTCCTCAATATATTTTTTGATGTCTCTATCTGATAAAATCACAGAATAATTTTTATT
>CAZUSK010000038.1:0-2087 GCA_964623345.1 uncultured Candidatus Saccharibacteria bacterium | reverse complement strand
ACTCAGTCACTCAGTCACTCAACCACTTACTCTACTACTTCTATTCCCATTCCTTTAGCCTGAGCCTCTATAATTTTCATTGCTTTCTCAATATCATTGGTATTTAAGTCTGGCAGTTTTATTTTAGCAATCTCTCTAATTTGTTCTTTGGTTAGCTTGCCAACTTTTTTCCGATTTGGTTCTCCTGATCCTTTTTCAATACCAGCTGCTTTTTTTATCAAATCAGAAGTTAAAGGTTGTTTGAGTTCAAAATCAAAACTGCGGTCTTCATAAATAGTAACAACAACTGGAATTTTATAACCAGCCTTATCTTTTGTAGCATCGTTAAATTTTTGACAGAATTCAGAAATATTAATCCCATGCTGTGCCAAAGCTGGCCCAATTGGTGGCGCTGGGTTTGCCTGACCTGCTGGAATCTGTAGTTTTACTTTTGCCTTTATTTTTTTCATATTTTTAATATTTAACCACTTAATAACTCAATCACTCAATAACTTGATAACTTAATCACTTGATAACTTATATCTTCTTCACCTGCAGTGAATCTAATTCAACTGGTGTGTCTCTTCCAAAAAGATTTATCATTACCTTAATCTTACCTTGTTCCTCATCAATCTCAGAAACTTTGCCTTCATAATCTTTAAATGGACCATCAATAATTCTCACCTGATCTCCAATTTTTAAGCTAATTTTATATTTTGGTGTTTCTTCCCCCATTCTCTTTTTAAGCATTTCAACCTCTTTATCAGATAAGGGAATTGGAGTTGTACCTGCTCCAACAAAGCCAGTAACATTAGGGGTATTTCTAACAACATACCATGAGTCATCAGTAACAATCATTTCAACTAACACATATCCTGGATAAATCTTTTCCTCTACTACTTGCCTTTTTCCATTTTTAATTTTTATCTTCTTTTCTTTTGGAACCAGGACATTAAAAATCTTGTCCTCCATTCCTAAGGACTCTATTCTCTGTTTCAGGCTTTTGGCTACAGCATCTTCATAACCTGAATATGTATGTATAGCATACCATCTTCTTTCTTTGGGTAAACGTTGTCTTGGCATATGGTTTTTATCTTAAGATAATTTTGTTCAAAATTAAAGTGAAAATATAATCCAGGGTACCTAAAAATATAGCCACGCTTATAGAAATTCCGATAACAATGAGGGTGTATTTTAACGTTTCCTTCTTTGTTGGCCAATTAACTTTTTTTGCCTCAATTTTTACCTCTTTTAGATATTTAATTAACTGCCCAGGGATATTAGAAAGTTTCATATTTTTAAAAAGGCCTCTTTGGGCCTGCATTTACTTTTTATATTATTAACTAGCAAACCCTGTTTTGTCAACCGCTTATATAAAAACTATATATCAAGGTTCTTGACGCTTCTTGCATAAGCCTGAATGAATTTTTTTCTTGGCAAAACCTCTTTTCCCATCAAAATATCGAAAATTCTATCTGCCTCTTTTGCATCTTCAATTGTAACCTGAAGCAAAATTCTTTTTTCTGGATCCATTGTTGTCTCCCAAAGTTGATCTGGGTTCATTTCACCCAAACCTTTATATCTTTGAATTTCAATTTTTCCTACCCTTGATTTTTGCAATTCTTTTACTATTTTTTCTTTTTCCTCATCAGAATAGGCATATTTGATAGTCTTACCTGTCTGAATTCGATAAAGAGGGGGTTGTGCAATATATAAATATCCTCTTTCAATTACAGGTCTAAAATATCGGTAAAACAAAGTGAGAAGCAGGGTTCGGATATGGGCCCCATCTACGTCAGCATCTGTCATGATAACAATTCGATGATATCTCAATTTGTTAATATCAAAATCCTGAGCGATAGCGCAGCCAAGAGCAATTACTAAGGCTTTAATTTCCTGCGATGATAAAATTTTATCAAGTCTTGCTCTTTCAACATTCAAAATTTTACCTCTCAATGGCAAAATAGCCTGAAATCTTCTATCTCTTGCTTGCTTTGCTGAACCCCCAGCGCTGTCACCTTCCACAATGAAAAGTTCTGCTTCTTCAGGTTTTTTTGTTGAACAATCAGCTAATTTACCTGGAAGACTTAAACCTTCTAAAATTCCCT
>CAZUSK010000037.1:0-5102 GCA_964623345.1 uncultured Candidatus Saccharibacteria bacterium | reverse complement strand
TATGAAATAATATCAAGAATACCCATTGAAAATTTTAGTATCTTACTTTCTGGATTTTTTATTTCTTCTTTGTTCTTTTCTACAGGTGCTATTAGAGATTATATTTTTTTTCATCCACAAAGATTATTCACGGTGTTTGGTAAAAGTTATATGCCTATATCTTCATTTTTACTATTTGTTATCCCTTTGAGTTATGGAGTCTTAATTTTTGGAAAGAATAGAAAAATACAATTTCTAAGCATAATTACCTTGGGGCTGGCTATTCCGGTGATGATTTGGCATGGTTCTCGAGGTGCCTGGATGGCTATAACAGCAGGTGTATTATTTATATCTTTTTTTGATTTCAACAAATCTAAGAAATATCTATTTATATTCCTTGTTATAGGAAGCATACTCACATTCGCCAATCCATATTATCAGAAGCGAGCTATAAGCATTTTAGAGCCATTTAGTCGTAGTACATTAGATGATAGAATAGACTTGATGAAATCTGCCATAGATATATTTCAAAAACACCCTATCTTTGGAGCCGGGCCGGGAATGTTTGAATTTCTATACGCTCCTGTACAAGGCTGTAAACCACATTATGTTCATTTCCATGTCCATAATACATATTTAGAAATATTGGCCGAGATGGGTATTTTTGGATTAATAGCCTTTTTATTTATTTTTTCCCGACTATATCTTTTGGCTTTCCGAAATATTAAATATATTCCTACAAAATTTAAAGGACCATTGTTTGGAATATGGGGGATAATCACAGCCCATTTAGTTATCTCTTTCTCTGGTTCTAAAATTTTAGTAGGTGTTTCAGATTCTTCTTTGTTTTGGTTCTTGAATGGAACCTTTATTGCTTTGTTAAATAAGGCAAAAACTATTTAACCATGGTGGATATCTTACTCAAATCCTTAATATGGGGAGTGGGTAGCTGTTTTCTTTTTGGGCAGTTAGTAGGAATCAAAATGATTTCTCAAAATAAATTGAAGTTTTCTCTATTTAGAAATATAAGTTTTTATATCTGGGTAGGACTATGTTATGCATTTGCATGGGGATTGCTATATGGGGTTTTTTTAACAATCATTGAAATTGGAGGTCGATATTTTTTTAACCTCTCCCCTCAAAGTATTATTTTAGTCAACTTAGGATTGACCTCAGCATTTTTAGGCTATTTTTTAACTAAATGGTATATTTCTGAAAAGGAATTATTACAAATTATAGGTGGAATAGGAAGTGCTTTAGGGATAATTCCATTTGCTAAATTATTTCCTGTAAGCAGTACTAACATGGTTTGGTTACCGCTCGCACTTTGCACTCCTGCCATTTGTGCCACTATAACAAATGTATTTTCAAGGGAGAAGTATAACAATAAAGAAGAAAAAGAAACTATATCCACAGAGAGAGATATAGAGGCCTATCAAGTTAAGAATAAAGTGGTTCTTATCGGCTTAGACGGTTGTGATTGGGAATTATTTAATAAATTATTACACCAGGAGAAGCTCCCTAATTTTAAAAAAATCATAGAAAATGGAATATTTACCAAGATAAAAACTATTTCTCCTACAGATTCTCCACTCATTTGGACCTCTATTCTTACAGGGAAACCACCCCAGCAACATGGAATAATTTACTGGTATAAAATGAAATTTCCATTCCTTACTCCTATATCTAAAGAGATATTTTATCCTTCTGATGCTAGATTTGGAAAGATGGTTAAACATTTGATCAATTTAGGACTTGTAGAAAGAATTCCATTTTCTACTAACGATAGGAGAGTAAAAGCTATATGGAATATTTTAACTGATTATAATAAAAGGTCTATAAATATTGGATGGATTTATACCTGGCCAGCGGAAGAGATTGATGGAATTCAAGTCAGTTGGTATATGTATCCCTTTGAATATGCTGCACAAGAAACTAAACGCTTTGCTTCTAGTGCACTCCCACGAAGAGTATATCCAGAACATTTCCAAACAGAGCTTGAAAGGTTTATCATTAAACCTCGAGAATTAAGTAAGGAAGAGTTGAAAACGATGTATTTCACAACTGAAGATATAGACCCCAACAGACCATTTGCAGATAAATTGAGTCCTTGGGATTTTGCTAAGGATAAAACATTCATCAATATTGCTCATTATTTTTTAGACAGGAACGAAAAATTTGATTTTTTTTCTCTATACATTTTTGGAATAGATGCAGTATGTCATTCCTATTGGCCATTTTTTCCTGGAGCTACTAATAATGAGAAATATAAAAACGAGATCCTTTCAGTGAGTGATTCACAAAGATTTAAAGAAGAAGCGAAGAATTTCTGGAAGGCGATTTTGAAATATTATGAATTTGTAGATGAAGAGATTGGAAAATTGCTTAATAAAATTGGTTCAGAGTGTAATGTAATTATAATTTCTGACCATGGATTTAAATTTGATGGAAGTGCTCATGCTAATGCCCCTGACGGGATTTTTATTGCTTGCGGACCTGATATAAATAAGAATGTTAAGTTAAATGAAGTAACTATATATGATATTCTACCCACTCTTTTGACTCTTTTAGGAATCCCAGTGGGAATGGATATGAAAGGAAAGGTTTTAGAAGAGATATTTACTAACGAATTTTTAAAAAAGTATCCTCCACGATATATAGAAACTCATGAAAGCACTGATTGGAAAAAGAAGATAGACGATGTTCTGGATAAAGATACCATTTTAGGGATAGAAAAACGTCTCAAGGCCTTAGGATATATGGAGTAAACATAAGTGGTATATTGAAAAGGAACCATGAACATATTAGGTATAGCTGCTCCATTTGGACATGACCATTCTGCAGCTCTATTAGTAGATGGGAAGATAGTTGCTGCAGTGGAGGAGGAAAGGTTTACCAGGAAGAAACATGCAGATGGACAGAGGCCAGTTAATTCTATCAAGTTTTGCCTTAAGCAAGCAGGATTATCTCCTCAAGACATAGATTATATAGCTTATCCCTGGGCATATAATGCTTTGCGAGATAAAAGGTTTGAATACTTCAGAAGGACGATTTTTACCAAGCCTTCTCGAGCTTATAAAAAGTTCTTTAGAAATAAAAAAGAATTAGAAGGACAAAAGAGTTTTATAAACCAGACTTTAAAAGAATGCGGTTTTGACCTGAATAAGGTAAAGATAGAATGGGTGGAACATCATTTGGCTCATGCTGCTTCCAGTTTTTATTTCTCGGGTTGGGACTCGGCTGGTATTTTATCAGTAGATGCAGGTGGAGAAATTACTGCGACTTTAATAGGATATGCTCGGGGTAAAGAGATATTTAAGATTAAAGAGATAATTGCTCCTGATTCCTTAGGTTGTTTCTATTCTACAATGACAGATTATTTAGGATTCAGGAGGAACAACGGAGAATATAAAGTTATGGGTATGGCTCCCTATGGGAATCCGGAGAAGATTAATTTTGATCATATTATCTGGTGGGATGATAAAAAGAAGATTTATAGATGTAATGATGATTATGTATGGGTGAATAGAAATAAAAGGTATCGAGTAGATAAAGTTTACTCCAAAAAAATGGTTGAGGAGTTTGGACCTCAAAGAGAAGGTGATGGTCTTTCCGAACCTTACATCCATATTGCTGCAATTACTCAAAAGAAATTAGAAGAGATTACTTTACGGTTAATAGATATCTATCTAAAAGAAAAATTATTAGAAAATGGGAGGTTATGTTTTTCTGGAGGAGTGGCTTTAAATGTGGCTTTGAATAGGATTTTGTTGGAACAATCTTATATCCAGAATATCTGGGTTCAACCAGCCTCACACGATGCAGGAACATCTTTAGGAGCTGCAGCATATCTTGCAGCATTATTGGGAGAAAAGATAGAACAAATGAGGCATGTTTATTTAGGTCCGGAATTTAGTAACGAAGAAATTGAAAGAGAACTTAAAAAATTTAATTTTTCATATAAATATGAAGATGATATTTCTCAAGTAGTAGCTGATTTGTTGGATAAAGGGGAGGTAGTTGGTTGGTTTCAGGGTAGGATGGAGTGGGGGCCTCGAGCTTTGGGTAATAGAAGCATATTAGGTAATCCTGCAATCCCAGGGACTGCAGATAAAATAAATGCCTTGATAAAATTTAGAGAGAAATGGCGTCCTTTTTGTCCTTCTATTTTGAAGGAATTTGCGAATGAAATTCTGCAGTCCGATCACCCTGCGCCATTTATGACTATAGCCTTTAAAGTTAATCCTAAATGGAGAAATATTATTCCTGAAGTAGTTCATGTGGACGGGACTTGCAGGCCTCAAGTAGTGGAGAAGGAGATAAATCCTAAATTTTATCGAGTTATAGAGAATTTCTACAGGAAAAGCGGAATTCCAGTAGTGATAAATACATCTCTAAATAGAAGAGGTGAACCAATTGTCTGCACACCTTACGATGCTTTAAAGATGTTTGAAGGTAGCGGTCTTAAGTATCTGGCCTTGGGAGATTTTTTAGTAACTAAATGAGCAAAATTTTAGCATTCAGAAATGACAGAATGGGAGAATTTCTTCTTACAATTCCTGCCTTAAGGGCCTTGCATGAGACTTTTGGAGAAAGTATAACTCTGGTTGTAGATGATTATCTTAGAGATCTAGCAAGGTGTGTAGAAGGAGTAGATGAGGTTTTGTGCTGGAGAAATGAAAAGCATTCTTTAAGACAGATTTGGAATTTTTCAAAAAGTTTGCAAAGGCGTTTCAATATAGCAGTGGTTTTTAATCCTAGCAGGGAGGCCCATTTGATTTCGTTTCTGGCCAGAATACCGGCCAGGGTGGGTTATAACAGGAAATGGGGATTCCTCCTCAACAGAAAAATTCCGGATAGAAAAGACTTGGGGCTTAAACATGAAGTGGAATACAACTTGGAACTGGTTGGTCTAATTGGTGCTAAAACTGAAAATAAGTCCCTGAAAATAGAAATTCCGTCAGATAAATTGCGCGAGACTCAAGAGATGCTTCAGAGTCAGGGAATTTTCGATAGTTACATCGTCATCCACCCTTTTGCTTCTTACCCTCCCAAACAGTGGCCTCTGGAGAGATTTTTAGAAGTAATTAAAGACACCTCTGTAAAGATCAATATCGTGGTTA
>CAZUSK010000036.1:0-5202 GCA_964623345.1 uncultured Candidatus Saccharibacteria bacterium | reverse complement strand
CATTTTTTAAAAAAGGTTGATTAAACCAGACTGCTTTTATTGATCCGCTTTCATCACTTATAAGGGCTTGGGTGAGAATAAGTCCTTTTTTGTGAGTTTTTATATTTTCTATCTTGGTAACTCTTCCTTTAATACAAAATGTTTGATTAATCTTAATTTGGGAAATTTTAAAAATTTGAGAAAAGTCCTCATATCTGTGAGGAAAGTGAAAAAGAAGATCTCTAACAGTTTCTATTCCTAATTTTTTGAGTCTTTTAAGGTATCTTTTTTGAATCCATTTGATTTCCGCTAAAGGCAATGATAAACTCATTTCTTTATTTTAAATTAAAAAAGCTTCTTTTTAAACAGAAGCCTTTCTTTATTTTTGTCTTGTTAAATTGGTTAATCTCACGTCACTTCGTTCCTCCCTTCGTTGCATCGCCCCGCTAAGCGGGGCTTCGTTCCTCAGGGTATAACCCCGCTTAGCGGGGTATAAGAGCGAGTAAGCTGGCTTGCCCTTCGTCACTTCGTTCCTCAGGGTATAAGAGCGAGTAAGCTCGCTTTCGCTCGCTAACTCGCTTGCCCTTCGCCAGTTTATGGCTCAGGGCATAAGCACAACTAATCTCGCTTTGCTCGCTAAGTTGTGCTATATGCCCCCACTCCGACTCGAACGGAGATCTTGGCCTCCGCAAGGCCACGCTCTATCCACTTGAGCTATGGGGGCAAAAGTAATTTTTAATTTTTATTTTTTAATTTTTAAAATTTTTGGTGGATGCCTTTGTTATAATAACAAAATTAAAAGAAACTGCAAAGATTTTTTTCTCAGACCGTTGTAATAACATTGCTATGGCAATCTTATTACAACGGTTTGGATTAAAAGAAAGTTTGGGATATTATAAAATTATGAAAATCTTGGCAGTTGAAACATCCTGCGATGATACTTGTATTGCAATTGCCAAAGGAGGTAAGACTTTTTTGAATTTTAAAATTCTATCAAGCGTTGTCTCCTCTCAGGTAAAAATTCATCAAAAATTCGGTGGAGTGTATCCTTCTCTTGCAAGAAGAGAACATGAGAAGAACCTTCCTTTTGTATTAAAAGAAAGTTTAAAAGAATGTGGTCTCCTTGCCACAAAGAAAAACGCTATTCCAAAAAAGGAGATTGTTTTATATAAAAAAATTTTCGCAAAAGAACAAAATCTATTAAAAGGTTTTTTGAATTTTGTTGGGCAATATAAAAAACCAAAAATTGATCTTTTGGCTGTAACAGTTGGGCCTGGGCTTGAGCCTTGTCTTTGGACTGGAGTTAATTTTGCTAAAGCTCTTTCTTTGTGGTTGGGTGTTAAAATTGTGCCAGTGAATCACATTGAAGCTCATATTTTTTCAAACTTTTTATCTTCAGATGCAAGGAGGTTGGCAGTTAAGCAAAAAAATGTTTTGTTTCCGTCAATTGCTTTAATTGTTTCAGGCGGTCATACTCAGCTTATTTTGGTAAAAGAATTAGGGAAATATAAAATTTTAGGCGAGACAAGAGATGATGCAGCAGGTGAGGCATTTGATAAGATTGCGCGAATTTTAGGACTCCCCTACCCTGGTGGACCAGCTATTGAAGAAATGTCGAAATGTCGAAATGTCGAGGTTTCGAAATATCGAAATGTCGAAATGTCGAAATGTCGAATAAAGTTGCCCCGGCCGATGATTTTTTCAAAGGACTATGATTTTAGCTTTTCAGGATTAAAAACCGCTGTTTTATATGATTACAAAAAACGCCCAAAGAAAATAAGAGAATCCAAAGGGTATATAGTTCAAATGGCAAGGGAGGCTCAAGAGGCAATTGTAGAAGTTTTGGTCAAAAAAACAATTAGAGCTGCAAAGGAATTTAAAGCAAAATCTATTATATTAGGAGGAGGCGTTTCTGCAAATGAAAGACTAAGAACTCTTTTTAAAGAAAAAATTAACAAAATGGCTGCAAAACCTCTATTACTTTTTCCTGAAAAACATCTTGCAACTGATAATGCTCAAATGGTTGCTTTATGTGGCTATTTTTATTGGCTAAAATCTGATAAAATAAAGAATTGGAAAAATATTAAGGCTTGTGCTGGTTTGAGAATTGCATGATTTTATACTTTTTATTTTTAACTTTACTGGGATTTGTGCCAAGCTTAATCTGGCTTGGTTTTTATTTAAGAAAAGACGTCCATCCAGAGCCCAAAGAAATGGTGATAAAAATTTTTATTTTGGGCATGGGGTGTGCAGTTATAGCAGCTTTTGGAGGAATTGTGCTTTCAGATTTTATAAAAAGTTTAGACTTGCCTTTACTTTTTACTTTAACTTTGCAGGTCTTTATAGCAGTTGCCTTAATTGAAGAAATAGCAAAATATCTACCTGTTCATTTTTGTGTCCTAAATGACCCTGAATTTGATGAGCCAATTGACGCAATGATTTATATGATTATCTCAGGCTTGGGTTTTGCAGCCCTTGAGAATATTTTATTCCTATTTAAATCTTTTTTATCTTCAGGAATGCTTGGTGAAACTTTGGTGGCGCTTTTTGGACGATTTATTTCAGCCACATTTTTACATGCTTTAACCTCTGCAAGTATTGGCTATTTTCTGGCTCTCTCTATTTTAAAGAGAAGAAGTAGAATTTTCTTTTTTGTGGTAGGAATTCTCTTATCAACCACATTGCATGGCATTTATAATTTTGCTATAAAAATAGATGAAGAATTGATTAACTTAGGCTGGCAGATTAGAGATTGGCACTTACTTTTAATTTCGGCAGGTGTATTGTTTTTCTTGGCAATCTTAACCTTATTTCAGTTTAAGAAAATAAAAAAATTAAAAAGCGTTTGTGAAATATGAAACTTAAAGCTTTATTTAAAAAGAAGAAGAAACAAGAAAAACAAGAAGAAAACTGGTTGGAAGATAATGCTGTAGGAGAATTAGCAATAGATGCCTATGAGACAGATAAATATATTGTTGTCCAATCTCCAATTGCAGGCATTACTTCTGAGGATATAGAAATTTCTTTAGAAGACGGCATGCTCATTATTAAAGGAAAGCGCAAAAGGCCTCAAGATACAGATAAAATAAAAAAATATCTTTATCAAGAATGCTTTTGGGGAAAATTTGAGAAAAAATTAATCCTGCCAAAGGAAGTAGATATTACAAAAACTAAAGCTACAATCAAAAACGGAATTCTAACATTAAAAATTCCAAAGCTTAAAGAAAAAAATAAGAAAGAGATAAAGGTAGAAATTAAGGAAGAGGAGGAATAAAGAAATCAAAGATGGCAAACAAAAACCACCTTTCAAAAAAGGTGGTTTTTATGTTAAAAGAGGGATTTGAGCCCACATGGGATTTCTCCCATTCCTCACCAAAAATTTTTGTGCCGGGGGTGGGATTCGAACCCACAAGCCATTTCTGGCACGAGATCCTAAGTCTCGCGCGTCTACCAATTCCGCCACCCCGGCAAAAAAGATTGTTATTTAACAAAACCCTCCCCACCCGAACCTTTGGGGAAGGGTTTTGTAAAATCTGCAAAAAATTTGTTTTATTCCTGTCTCATTACCACCTCCACTGAGCTTGTCGTCCAATGACAGCACAAACTAAAGCAATAATACCTCTTGCGATCATTCCAACTGCAAATCCAATTAAAGCATAGATTAAAATCATTCTCGCCTTTGCTTGTTGATCTGGATTACCTCCTGCTGTTACAAACATATAAGCCGAAACCAAAACCATAATTACTACTATTGCAATCAAGAAGGTAAATATCCAGTTTGTAATTCTTGTAATCAACCGGAGAACCCCTGTAGCTGTCCAAGTTGGAAGTGCTTCAGGTTGAGGTCCTGTCGCTGCTCCTGCTAAAACTATACTCTGTGCTGCAAGCGATAAAACTCCAGCTAAAAGAATTCCTGCCAAAAGTTTCTTGCTCATTTTTTAAAACTGATTTGTTTTTATATCGACCTTTTGCCTTATTTTATTTTAGAACTTTTTTTTAAAAAAACAAGGGATTTTTCCACAAGTAATTTATATCCCTAGAATAACTCTCAAAAGTGCAAGAATACCTCGAGTGGCAGCTATAATAATAAATCCTACAATTGCATAAAGAAGGATTTTGCGTCCCAAGGCAGTTTTTTTTGGATCTCCTCCACCTGTAACCAGCATATAGGCGCCTATAAGTATCATAATTGGCAAAACACCAATTGCGATGGTAAAAATCCAATTGCCAATTCTTGTTATCATCTCCTGAAAGGATGTACTTCGAATAGGGCTTGTAATTACTACCTGCGCATTTAACAAGCCAGGAAAGAGCCAAAAACATAATAACCAAATTGTTTTCTTAAATTTAGACATTTTATCTCAAAAAAGTAATATCTCCTTTGGTGACACTTATAATAAGTTTTGCTATTAACATAATACCAAAAATCACTCCTGCCCACAACATAATTTTTTTACCAAACGCAATCCTTGATGGGGTAGCACCAGTAAGAAATATCACCCCTCCTGCCAAAATTGCTACAGGTAAAATAACGATTGAGAGATTAAATAAAACATTGAAAATTAAATCAATATAACCACCTAAGGTGGTTGCTACAACCGGTGGTTCTATTCCTTGGGCAAAAACGGTTGCAAGAAAAAAGGAGGTAATTATGGTTTTTAATTTATCATTGATCATTTGTTATTGATCAATTATTATCATTTATCATTGATAATTGATCATTGATAATTGTTTTTTAAAATCTTACACCGAAAATAACTTTAAAAAGCATAAAAAGACCTTGAGCCAAAAAAGCAATCGCAAATCCTAAGACTGCAAAAAGAAGAGTTCTTTTTCCTTTGGCCTGTCTTATAGGATCACCACGTGAGACTGCCAAAAAAATTCCAGCAATTACAATCATTAAAATGGAAACTCCCAAAAGAACGTTAAAGATAAATCTTAATGCATAAAGTAAAAATTGGGGAATATTTGCCCACAAAAGAGGATTATCATAGCCGGTTGGTTGGGTGGGTTGGGTAGGAGGAGGTAGAGCGCAATCATTATCATTTGAAGGATCACAACCCGGGGCACAACACCCATCATTATGAACACATCCACAGTCCGGATCATCTGCAGGTGTGCAAAAATCAGGGCAATATCCATCACAACCTGTAGGAGAACATAATCTTACATTAAAATATCGATATATGCAGGCACGAGCTCCTGCTGGACAGCTTGTATCAG
>CAZUSK010000035.1:0-5390 GCA_964623345.1 uncultured Candidatus Saccharibacteria bacterium | reverse complement strand
CTTTCTTCTCCGCAAAACAAATCTCTTTAACAATGGATGAACTAGCGCATATCCCTGCTGGCTTCTCTTATCTTTATAAAAACGATTATCGCTTAAATCCAGAACATCCTCCTTTAATCAAAGATTTAGCAGCTTTTCCTTTAATGTTTTTAGATTTAAATTTTCCTGAAAATCATCCCTCATGGACAGAAGGTGTAAATAACCAGTGGTGGTTTGGAAATCAATTTATTTTTAAATCTCAAAATGACCCTGATCAAATAATGTTTTTTGCTCGAATTCCAATGATAATTGTGATGGTGCTTTTTTGTTGGTTTATCTACTTTTGGGCAAAAAAACTTGTTGGAGAGAAATTTGCAATCTTGGCGTTAATTTTTTCTGCCTTTTCCCCCACAATCCTAGCACATGGAAGATTGGTAACAACAGATATTGGAGCGGCCTTTGGTGCAATTTTAGCTACCTATTTCTGGATTTGCTTTTTAAAAAATCCTAATTGGAAGAATGTACTCTTTGCGGGCATTGTTTTAGGAGCAGCGCTTTTAGCAAAATTCTCTTTAATTCTTTTGATTCCTTTCTTTGGCATTCTTGTTATTTTGTGGCCACTTTTAAAGAGTGGTTTTAATTGGAAGAATTTAGCCCAGTATATTCTAAAAGCAATCTGCGCCGGCATTGTAGCGGTAGTATTAATTGTCTGGCCTTTTTATTATTTCCATACATTCGGCTATCCCCAAGAGAAACAAATTGCTGATACTCAAGAAATTTTAGCTTCAAACCCTTGGAAGCCTTTAAAAAATCTTTGCATCTGGATGACAAAAAATGATTTCACAAGACCGCTTGCTCATTATCTTTTAGGGCTTTTAATGGCAACTCAAAGAGTAAGTTATGGTAACACTGTTTATTTTCTTGGGACTGTCTCAGGAGGAGGAATAAAATATTATTTTCCTCTTGTATATTTGATGAAAGTACCTTTGGGTCTAATCATTTTAATGTTCTTCTTAGCAGGATTTTATCTTTTCCAACTTAAATGGTTGAAAAAAATCAGTTTAAGAAAATGCATGGTTGCTAATTTTGACCTTTTTGCTTTCTTAATTTTCCTTGTCCTTTATTGGTTTACCTCAATTACAGGAAACTTAAACATTGGCGTAAGACACCTTTTGCCAATTTTCCCATTTGTCTATCTTTTGACCGTAGCAGGCGTAAAGTCTATTTATGAGAAATTAGAAAAACAAAAAAAGAAGGTATTTTTAGGATTTGTTGGAGTCTTGGTGTTTTGGTATGTTTTAAGTTCCCTTTTATGCTTTCCTCATTATCTAACCTATTTCAACGAGGTTTTTGGAGGGCCGAAAAATGGATATAAATATGTTGTTGATTCAAATTACGACTGGGGCCAGGATTTAAAAAGACTTCAAAAATTTGTTGAAGAAAGAAACATTCAGAAAATATATGTAGATTATTTTGGCGGGGATGACGTAGAATACAGATTGGGTCAAAAATGGCAGAAATTTGATCCAAAAAAAGAAAAACCAAAAGGTTGGCTGGCTGTTTCGGCTACTTTTTTGCAAGGAGGAATTGGAAAACCAGCAAGAAACTTTGACCAACCAACAGGATATTACCGTTGGCTTTTAGATCACAAACCTGTTACCAGAGCAGGAAATTCGATATTTGTTTATTATATTCCAGAGAAGTAACAAGCTAATCTTTTCTTTGTTTAGTTCTATAAAAGATTTTATCAAAGCGAAGATCTATATACTCAATCCGCTCCAAATTTTCTTTACCTATTTGTTTTTCCACAAGCACTTCTAAATCTTCAATCTGGTCTTCCAGATTTTTTTGTGGTGTTAAAATTAATATGGGACCGGTTTTTGTCTGTATTTTTATCTCCAAAGGAGCTAAGAAAACCTCTTGAGTTTCTATTGCTAATTCATTTTTTAACACATTGAGTATAGTTAATATCTTGCCTAACAATTGTTTATCAACCATCTCTCTTCCTATTTGAATTTCTGCTTTCTCTTTTTTAAAAATAACTAAATTTTTCAATGTAGCAGGGTGAAAAATAATACCTTCTTTGTCCATTAAAAAACATCTTTTCTCTTCGCAAAAAAGCGCCACCGGATTCCTTTCTTGAATTTGAACTAACAAAACATGTGGCAAAACTCTTTTTATTTTAATCTCATAAATTGCTGGGAAATTCTTAAGAAGTAATTGTGAAAGTGTTCTTTTTGAAAAACAAAAGAGGCTTTTTGATTTTAGGAAGTTATTTCCTATAGCCGCATGAATATACTCTTCTATTTCTTCTTTTAAAACAAAGCGCAAATTACCCTCTATTTTAATTTCCTGAATAGAAAAAACCGGTGAGAGAACAAATAAATAAAAAATTCCAAAAAATAAAGAGGAAACAAGAAAAACAGATAAAAAAAGGCGGTTTTGTAAAATTCTCTTTAAAAAGGATTTCCTTTTTCTAATTTTTTTGTATTTCCTGTAATGCCTAACCATATTTAGTAATAACCTCGTTTGATCTTGCGTAATGTCTCAACAAACCAATTTATTTTATATCTCCATGACAAAACATAATCTTTTGTTTTAACATATTCCTCTTTTTTGCCGCCAAATCCTTTTTTAAACAGGGTTAGGCCTCTCCATGGATGATTAGGTCTATCTTCTGGAGCAATGCCCCAAAAACTATAAAAATCACAACCTCTTTCTCTTGCCTCTTTTATTGCTTCCCACTGAATTAAATAGCTCACTGGTACTTTTGAATACTTTCGCAACGATGCTCCATGATGATAAAACCCTCCATTTTGCCAATATATTACTACCGCCCCCGCAACCGTCTCTTTTTTATATTCTCCTAAAAACACTATAACTTGATTGTCTCTTTTAAAAATCTCCAGTTCGTTTTTTAAATAAGAAAAAGAAAAGGGTACAAATTTGTGGCGAGAGGCTGTTTCTTGATAAATTGCATAAAACTTTTTTAAATCTTCCAATGACTGGCTTTTTTTAATCTGAATCTCTGGATTTTTTTGAGCCTGACGGATGAGATATCTTGTTGTTTTTCTCATTCCATACAAAAGTTCCTCTTCTGTTTTATCTAAATCTAAAATCCAGCTAACTTCTGGATGAACATGAATTGGGGCATTTCTAAACCCTAGTTTTTTAAAAATTTCTTCATTTTCTTTAGTTCTCTCCCAAATCGGACAAACTCTAATAAAACTCACCCCCTCCTCTTTTGCTATTTCTTTTAATTTGTCTAAGATTAATTTGAGAATATGTAATTTTAAATTTTGAACTGAAATTTTTAATTTTTCATTTTTAATTTTATATTTTATATTTGGCCCATGTTCCACCATCAAAAAAGTTCCCCTTTTTGCTTTCACTTTTACAACCAAGCAGGTTGCTAAAAGCTCTCCTTTTTCAAAAACTCCCAACCTCCAGATTTTTTGCCCCATCGATTTTGAAAATTCTCCCCAATTCCACGATTGAAGAAAGGTTTTGGGGTAGCAACCTTTTAAGAAACCTTCCCATAGATTTTTATTTGTGATTTCTCTTATTTCCATATTTTGCTTCAGTGATCACAACAAAATTTTTTGAAAACGCGCCACGCAGACTAAATTATTAGTTAAGGGCCGGTTCAAACACTTTCTGGCAGAATTACCCGAAGCTCAGCCTCGGGTAGGCAGTGGGATCTACATCTGCTTAGCCGAGCAAGACCCCGCTTAGCGGGATTAAGCGGGGTCGAAGCGAGGCTTAGCAGAGTAGGCGCAGCTGAGCGAAGGGTAATTCTGTCAGAAGCACCAAATTTCCAAAGAAACTTTAATTGCTTTTATCTCTGCTTTTCACTCTCTCAACATAAGTCCCGTCCTGGGTATTCACTCTTATTATATCTCCTTCTTCTATAAACATCGGCACATTTATTTTAGCTCCGGTCTCAATAGTTACTGTTTTAGTGCCTCCTTGAGCCGTATCACCCTTAAAAGACGGTGGAGCTTCAACTACTTTAAATTCCATTTTAATTGGGAGTTCAATATCAACAATCTGATCATTGATAATAATTGCATTTACTTGAGCTCCCTTTTTCAAATACTTCCATTTCTCACCTATAAAATCTTGGCTAAACTCAATTCTATTTTGAGGTTTTTGAGGCTCAATAAAGACAAATTTCCCTCTATGGCTGTAAAGAAATTGCAGGGGTTTTTTCTCAACTTCCGCTTCTTCAAATTCATCTGCCTGAGTAAAACTTTGGGTTATTATTGCCCCTGTTTTTAGATTCTTAATTTTTGCCTTTAAAATAGGTTTTTGGCGTTGTAATTTAACAAGAGTTGATTCTAAAACAACCCAAGGGTTTCCCTTCATCAAAAAAATGACTCCTTTTTTGAGATCTGTATATTTGAGCATATTATCTATTTTAAAAATTGTTGCCACCTCTTGGAAAAATAATTCTTCCAATAATCTAAATCTGCGTCACTCCTTATCTTTCCAGAAGCCTTTAATTCATGAAAAACCTCGTCTAAAATTTCTAGTACCTCTTCCTGAGTCTGCGGCCTTTTTTCCGAAATTCTTTTTTGTATATATTGTCTTATATCTTCACCAATTATTTCCATATTACTTTATTTTACACAATTTTTATTTAAATAAAAGGCCGCCGAAAGGCGACCTTCTTGACTCCTCAAATTTACCGTAACCCTTCAACATAATAAATATCCTCTAGTTCGCGTCCTGCCTCTGCCCAGTCCAAACCAAAACCTATCAGAAATAGCGGTTTTGGCAATTTAAATCCGACAAAATCTAATGGAATTTCTTTTTCTCTTCTTGGTGTTTTGTCTATGAGAACACAGGTTCTCAAAGAAGCTGGATTTCTTGCTTTCAATATTTTCAATAATCTCGCTAGCGTCCCTGCTGTGTCTGCTATATCATCAACTATCACCACATGCTGACCACTGATAGGCTTTTTCGTATCTTTGAGGATTTGAATTTCTGTAGGGCTTGTCCCATCTCTATAGCTTGAAATAGAGATACTATCATGAGCTATAGTGCCTACAGGAAACAACTTACTAAGCTCCAATGAAAGAATCGTCCCAAACCATCTTCCTCCTTCTAAGATCACGATTATTTTCAAAAGAAAGTTCTTCTCGGTAAGATATAGGTGGTAGGTCTCATATATTTCCCTTGCCAACCTCTTTATTGCCTCCTCTATTTCCTCTTTCTTATAAAGCAACTTAAGTCTGTGGCCTTTCAATGTTAAAGAGCGTTCCATTTTCTCACCTCCTTTCTGAATAACAAAATATATCACCTTCCTCTTGAAAAATCAACGGAAGCAAAATCTTTCAATAAATTTGAAATTGTTTGAGCCTCTCTTTTAGAAACATTAATATGAGTGGGAAGATTTACAATGTATT
>CAZUSK010000034.1:0-5624 GCA_964623345.1 uncultured Candidatus Saccharibacteria bacterium | reverse complement strand
GATATAATTTACACTTTTAACTTAAAAACCCATGAGATAGAGCAAAAGCCAGTTAAAAGAGTTTTTAGATGGTTTTATAAAGGCAAAATGTATAATTTGAAAAACAGAAATCAGGATCAACTTATTTCTCCAAACCATAGAATTGTTAGACAAGTTTTCAACACAGAAACATATACTCTTGAGCCAATTGAAAAGGTATTAAAATATAAATCTCCAATTCCTGTTCCTACCCCTGGTATTCTAACTAATAAAAATCCTGATTTAAAAATCAGCGATAGAAAATTAAAAATTTTGGCTTGGGTCCTTTCTGAAGGATCAATAGAGAAAGAAGGAAGTTATAGAGTGAGTATTTATCAATCTTCTTCTGTTCACCCTGAGAATTATAAGGAAATTACGAATTTGTTAGAAGAGGAAGGGTTAGAATTTGATGTAAGAGAGCAAACTTCTTTAGGAACTTGCCAGCATATTCGACTTTTACCTTCTTCTAGCAAGAAAATCCACCAATTATTTGGCCAGAGAAAGAAAGTTTTTCCTTCTTTTCTCTTTAAGTTAAGCCAGAGGCAAGCAAGATTATTTTTAGAAACTTATATAAAAGGAGATGGTTGGCATGAAAAATATAGAAAACGTATTGTAGTCACCAGCAAAGAAAGTGCCCAGGCGCTTTTAGCTATAGCCACCTTAGCAGGGTATAATGCAAATATTCGCATAAGAAAAACAAGCGGTATTTCTAAAAAAACACAATATCTTTTAACTCTTACTCAATCAAAACATGATTACATTCAGCAAATAAAAGAAATAGATTATCAAGGAGTTATCTGGTCAGTGAATACTGATAATGAGACGGTGATTGCTCAAAGAAAGGGACAGGTTTTTATCACCGGTAACTCTCCTTTCACAAACATTACTTTAGATTTAAGACCCTCTCCTGTATTTGCAAAACAGCCGGTAATTATTGCAGGAAAGCCGCAAAAAGAAACTTATCAGGAGTTTGAGGAGGAGATGAAAATTTTCAATAAAGCCTTGTATGAGGTGTATTTAGAGGGCGATAAAAATGGAAGACCGTTTCATTTCCCAATCCCCACTATTAATATTACCAAAGACTTTCCATGGGAAGAGTCTGCTTTTGATGGCATATTTGAAGCTTCGGCAAAATACGGAATCAATTATTTTGCCAACTACATAAACTCTGAGATGAAGCCTGAAGATGTACGCAGTATGTGTTGCCGACTTCGTTTAAACTTAACAGAACTTTACAATCGCGGAGGGGGAGGATTATTTGGTGCAGGAGCTAAAACAGGTTCCACGGGAGTGGTAACAATTAATTTGCCCCGAATTGGATATCTTTCAAAGACAAAGAAAGAGTTTTTCCAAAGACTTGGAGAGATGATGGATTTGGCAAAAGAAGCATTAGAGAGTAAACGCAAAGCAATAGAAAACCTTACAGAGAAAGGATTATATCCTTATTCAAAATATTGGCTTGGAGATATCAAAAAGACAAGAGGCAGTTATTGGGCTAACCACTTCTCCACAATTGGTCTTGTTGGAATGAACGAGGCTCTTTTGAACTTTTTAGGAGAGGATATTGCTTCAAAGAGAGGAAGAAAATTCGCCCTAGAAGTTTTAGATTTTATGAGAGAAAGACTTGTGAAATATCAAAAAGAGACAGGGCATATTTATAATCTTGAAGCGACACCGGCTGAATCTACCGCCTATCGCCTAGCTCAAAAGGATAAAGAAAGATATCCTGATATTATTACCGCTGGCACTAAAAAAGTTCCCTATTACACCAATTCGTCCCAATTACCTGTTAATTTCACCGATGACGTTTTCGAAGCTCTAAAGCTTCAAGATGAACTCCAGTGTAAATATACAGGAGGCACTGTTTTCCATATCTTTCTTGGAGAAAGAATGCCATCTGCAGAATCAGTAAAGGTATTGGTGAGGAAAGTTTTTGAAAATTTCCATCTTCCTTACATTACTGTGACACCCACATTTTCAATATGTCCTGTTCATGGGTATTTGGCAGGGGAGCATTTTACCTGCCCAAAATGTACAGTAAAACAGCCTTGTGAGGTTTATTCCAGGATAGTAGGTTATATTAGGCCTGTCTCGCAATGGAATGAAGGAAAAAGGCAGGAGTTTAAAGAAAGGAAAGAGTTTAAACTCAGAGTGAGAGAACTAATTCAACAGAAAAACACATAGATTTGCAATGAGCCTCTCCCAAACTTTTCTATTTTTACTTCTTGCATTCATTATAGGTTCAATTTCTTCTCTATTTCTATCTCTCCTCTGGCTTGTGCCAGGGTTTTTTATTATTGCTGCCATAGCAGCTTATAAAAGAGAAATAGTGTGGATTTTTGTTTTTATTGTTCTTGTTTTAGGGTTTTTAAGAGGCTATTCTGTTGTACTCTCAATAAAATCAAGCCGCCTTTTGCAATTGAATAATTTACCCCAAAAAGTAACCCTAACAGGGATAATTGTAGAGGAACCAGAAAGAAAAGAGAATTATCAGAGATTTGTTTTTCAGCCCCAAAATATAGATGGAAAAATTTTAGTTTACACCAAAAATGACTTGCAATATCTAAAAAGCCAACAAATAGAAATAAAAGGTGTACTTAAAACCCCACCAAAGTTTGAAGAATTTGATTGGCAGACTTATCTTGCCAGAAAAGGTATTTTAAGTGTTATGTATTATCCGGAGATTTCCATAAAAAAAGAAGCCGGCTTTATTTGGAAGATAATTTTCCAAATAAAAAATAAAGCAAGAGAGGCTGCAATAAAATATCTACCTAAACCAGAAAGTTATCTTTTTAGGGCAATTATTTTAGGCGATAAAAGAGAGTTACCTAATACTCTAAAAGAAACTCTTAATAAGGCGGGTATAAGGCATATAACCGCCATCTCTGGTATGCATGTCATGATTCTGATTAATATTTTAATGTCTTTCTTTTTAAGCATTGGATTGTGGCGCAAACAGGCTGCGCTTGCAACAATTTTATTCATCCTTTTTTATCTCTTTTTTGTAGGATTTCAACCCTCAATTGTTAGAGCCTCAATTATGGGATGTGGTATAATCTTGGCTCAAATTCTTGGAAGGATTCCAGATATGATTAGATTCTTGTTGTTTGCAGCCTCGCTGATGCTTTGTATAAATCCTTTGGTTTTTTATGATGTGGGTTTTCAACTCTCTTTTTTGGCAGCTTTGGGCATAAACTACCTTACCCCATTCTTTTATAAAAGACTACAATTTTTACCAAAAAACTTCAGCATAAGGTCGATTTTCTCCTTTTCCCTTGCTGTGCAAGTTTTTACCCTACCCTTACTTCTTTTTTATTTTGCCTATTTTCCTTTAATTTCCATTTTTGCTAATATTTTGGTTCTTCCAATTTTGCCTTTTGTTTTAGCTTTGGGATTTTTAGCCATACTTCTAAGTCTGTTTTTGCCTTTCTTAAGTCTTTTTGTTTTCTTCCCCCTTTCTTTGTTTCTTGCATATATTCTTTGGATCTCTAACGTATTTTCAAAAGCCTCTTTTTTGGGAATTAACTTTCAGCTTCCACTTTGGGTTTTAATTCTATATTATGCTCTTTTGACTTTTTTGGTTAGAAAAATTCTTCAAAAAGAAAGATGCTGGTTCTTGGAATCTTAAAAAGGTGTAATAACAAAGCCATGGCAATCTTATTACACCCTTTTGGGGTGACAACCTCCTTAAAAGGTGAAATAATTAAAAAATGGAAAAGATTTTAGAATTTCCCAAAGGCTTTCTTTTTGGATCTGCAACATCTGCCTATCAGGTAGAAGGAGGCAATATATATAGTGACTGGGAGGATTATTATCCAGCAGGGATTGCCTGCGATCATTACCATAGATTTAAAGAAGACTTTGACTGGATCTTAAAACTCAACCAAAATGCCCACCGTTTCTCAATTGAATGGGCAAGGATAGAAAAAAGAGAAGGAGAGTTTGATAAAAAAGAAATAGAGCATTACAGAGAAGCCCTTTTCTATCTAAAGGAAAGAAACATTAAAACAATGCTCACCCTCTTTCACTTTACCCTCCCTAAATGGTTTGCCAAAAAAGGAGCTTTCACAAAAAAGAAAAATATCTTTTACTTTCAAAGATTTGCCAACAGAATCTTTGAAGAATACAAAGACCTTGTTGATTTCTGGATAACTATAAATGAACCACAGGTATATGCAGCACAAAGTTTCTTGATTAAATTATGGCCGCCAAAAAAGAGTAACCCCGTTTTGTACTTTAAAGTGCTGAGAAACTTGATTTTGGCTCACAAACTTATTTACAAGAGCTTTCATCAAAAAAACAGCTTGGTCTTTGTTGGGATTGCAAAGAATAATCAATATTTTGAGCCTTTTTCTAAAAGATCTATTTTAGATAAACTGATCACAAAAATTGCCAGATGGTGGCAAAATGATTGGTTTTTAAAACATATTAAAAATTATCTTGATTTTATAGGATTGAATTATTATTTTCACAACAGAATTAGATTCCCATTTTTTATAAAAAATGAAAATAAGGTTGTCTCAGATATAGGCTGGGAAGTTTACCCAAAAGGAATTTATTATGTCTTATTAGAATTGAAAAAATATAACCTTCCAATATATGTAACAGAGAATGGATTAGCTGATAAAGACGATATTCTAAGAGAAAATTTCATCAGAGAGCACCTTTATTGGATCAATAAGGCGATTTCCCAAAAAGTAGATGTAAGAGGTTATTTTCATTGGTCCTTAATAGACAATTTTGAATGGGAAAAAGGGTTTGGTCCAAGATTCGGTTTAATAGAAATTAACTATAAGACTTTAGAGCGAAAACCCAGAAAAAGCGCTTTTTATTATGCTAAAATCTGCAAAAACAACCAATTAGAACTCAACCACTCAATAACTTAATAACTCAACCACTTAATCACTTAATTATGTTTTGGATAATACTTTCACTCTCTGGTTATTTTCTTGCCGCCATCTCAGGAATAATTGATAAGATCTTACTTTCTGGCCCTATACCAAAACCAAAAGTTTACGCTTTTTATATTGGAATTTTAGGAACAATTGTAGGTATAATCCTTATTCCTTTTGGGCTTCAATTACCAGAGGTTCCAACCATTCTTTTGGCCCTTCTTTCTGGCGCAATTTGGATTCCAGGAGTAATTGGTTTGTTTGAAGGATTGAAAAAATATGAAGCTTCCAGAATTATTCCGGCTACAGGAGCTATGGTTCCTTGCTTTGTTTTTGTTTTTAATTATATTTTTTCTAAACTCGCCAACAAACCTGTTGTAAGTCTATCTGGAATTAAAATTTTAGCTTTCTTACTATTACTTCTTGGCACTGTTGTTATAAGTTATGAAAAAAAGAAAAAAATTACCAAAGAAAGTCTTAAAATTGCAATAGTTTCTGCTATTCTTTTTGCCCTTTCTGTTGTTTGCGTAAAATATGTATTTTTGTCTCAACCTTTTGTCTCTGGTTTTATCTGGACAAGGTTTGGGGGTTTCTTGGGAGTAATTTTGCTGCTATTTACCAAAGACGTGAAAGAAGAATTGCTTTCAAAATTTAGACAAAAAATTACTCAAAAACCTTTATTTCAGAGAAAAAAAATAGCCCTTTTGTTTCTTT
>CAZUSK010000033.1:0-5707 GCA_964623345.1 uncultured Candidatus Saccharibacteria bacterium | reverse complement strand
TTTTCTTCTAAATATCTTTCATTATTTTTATCTGGCTCATCTAAGACTTCGGACAAGAGAATGTCCAGAATCTGACCGATTTTTGGACCAGGCTTAATTTTTAAAATACTCATAATTTTGTGTCCATCAATCTTCAACATTCTTGTATCGATTGGATCTTGAGAAACTTTCTCAACTACATACAAAAAGTGGCGCAGGCGATAAGGCAAAGCTTTTTTGCACCCAGAGCCAATTCGATCAGCCATTCTTAATTGAACAAGCTCCTCAATATTTTCTTTTCCAACCCTTCTTAAAAGCCTTCTTACTGAGGATTCTCCAACCTCCCCTACATTGTAATAAAAAAGATGATATCTTACCAATTTCACAATTTTTTCAATATCTTTTTTTGAAAAGCGAAGCCTGTTTAAAATTTGGGCAGTCATCTTAGCTCCTACAATCTCATGTCCATAAAAAGTAGCATCTGGGCCTTCTCCTCTCTTTGTTCTTGGTTTTCCAATATCATGAAATAAAGCTGCCAATCTTACGTATTTGTTAAATCCTTTTTTTGCAGCAAAATCTAAAGACCTCAAAGAATGTTCATAAACATCGTAGATATGATGCTTGTTCTGGCTTACTTTATACCCTTCTAATAATTCTGGAATTATATATTTCAAAAGTCCCGTCTCTCTTAAAAGTTCTATTCCTTTGGCAGCATTTCTTGACATAATAATTTTTAAAAATTCGTCCCTTATTCTCTCTTTTGAGATAAATTCTAACAAATAAGCGTTCTTTTTAATTGCTTCAAATGTTTTCTTTTCAATTTCGAATTCCAAAGTTGTTGCAAATCTTACTGCCCTCATCAAACGCAGGGCATCTTCCTTAAACCTTTGCTCCGGGTCTCCCACCGCTCTAATAACTCTGTTTTTCAAATCCTCCTGTCCATTAAATGGATCAATGATTCTAAATTCTTCAGTTTTAAGTTTTGCGCTATAGCTTTGCGCTTTGCGTTTTGAGCTTTGAGCTATTTTTATTGCCATCGCATTAATGGTAAAATCTCTTCTTGATAAATCTTCCTCTATTGTTTTAGCCCATCTAACTTTATCAGGGTGGCGTCTATCGGTATATTTTTCCTCAATTCTAAAAGTGGTCACCTCAATTTCTTTTAATGTAGGGTCCTTTGAGCCAGTTAAAACGGTGACTGTTCCAAATTTATTCTCTATAAAATGCTTTGGAAATATCTTTGCAACTTCCTCTGGTTTTGCATCTGTTGCTATATCCCAGTCTTGCGGCTTTGCTCCTCGGAGAATGTCTCTTACACAACCTCCAACAATATAAGCCTGAAACCCTTTCTCTTGGAGCTTGTTTATTACTCTTAACACTTCCTTTGGAATTTTAATTTTTAATTTTTCATTTTTCATTTTTAACTTTAGTTATCTTCATCTTATCTTGAATATTGCTTTTTTTCAATTCTTTTTGTATTATCTTAATAGCCCCCGTAGCTCAATTGGATAGAGCGTGTGGCTTCGGACCACAAGGTTCCGCGTTCGAGTCGCGGCGGGGGCATATTAGAGCGAGTTAATGAGCAAAGCGAATTTACTCGCTCTTATACCCTGAGGAGCGAAGTGACGAAGGGCTATAAGTAGTTAGCGAGCGGAAGCGAGCTTAGTTGTGCTTATGCCCTGAGCCATAGACTGGCGAAGGGCAAGCGAGTTAGCGAGCGGAGTGAGCTTGCTCACTCTTATACCCCGAGGAGCGAAGCCCCGCTAAGCGGGGTGAAGCGACGAAGGGTCCAAATAAGCTAAAAAAACAATGAGTAAATTTTTGCCAAAATTTTTAATTGTCGCCTGTTTCTTGTTGGTTTTTGTCTCATCTTTTGTTCATGCTCAGTGTCAAGTCAATGTGGATTGCCAACCCGGTGAAAGAGTAGAGGATTGTTGCCCGGGTGGCGCAAGAAACCCTCATAGAGGTCTCGTTCCTTGTGGTACTCCCTGTTGTCCTTGTCGTCTCTGTGACTTTTTTGTTTTAATTGACAGAATTCTTGATTTTATTTTATTTAGAATTGCACCAGTGGTTGCGGTCTTGATGCTTGTAATTGGAGGAGGTCTTTTTTTAGTAAGTACTGGCAATCCCCAAACAATTACTACCGCAAGAAAAATTATCACATCTGTTTTTATTGGGCTTGCAGTAATTTATGGAAGTTATTTCTTTATAGGCTTGATTCTTCAAAGTATAGGATTGGCCCAATGGACTCGAGATATATATCATACCTGGTGGGAACAAGGATTCTTTGAAATTCCATGCGATTAAAATCCCGCTTAGGTCCGCTTAGCGGACCTTAGCAAGGTAAAGCCCCCATAGCTCAATTGGCAGAGCAGGCGCCTCTTAAGCGTCAGGTTCCAGGTTCGAGTCCTGGTGGGGGCACAACCTTGTGCTTTGCACAAGGAAATCCTAAATTCGAAATCCTAAATTCTAAACAAATTCATAATGACCAAAATTAAAAAATTAAACCTTTTAAACAAAAGAGGGTAAAAATGTTTTAGTCATTTGAATTTAGGATTTTGAATTTTGTTTAGGATTTAGAAATTAGGATTTAGAATTTGCTCGCTTGAGGAATGAGGTGAAAAAAACTATTTTGAATCTCGCTAAACCCGACCGGCATGAAGAAATATTTGATGTTTTTTTATTTTTAAGATAAAATTAAAAAAGTATGCTTACACCTGAGGAAAAAGAAAAAATTATTAAAAAATACAAAATACACGACAAAGATACAGGCTCTCCTGAAGTACAGGTAGCCCTTTTGACTGAAGAAATAAAAAGATTGCTAAATCATCTAAAGAAACATCCAAAAGATCTTCACTCAAAAAGAGGGCTCTTGAAAATGGTTGTCAAAAGGCGGAAGCTTTTAAGGTTCTTAAAGGAAGAAAGTACAAGGAGATATAATGCTCTTGTAAAAAAATTGGGCCTAAAAAAGAGATAAATTAAAATTTGTTTTAACATTAAATGGCAAACTGCAAACACAAAGATCAAAGGGTAGCTATTTTTATTGACACTCAAAATTTATACTGGACGGCTAAAAGTATTTATTCCTCAAGAGTTAATTTTAAAGAGGTTCTTAAACTAGCTGTCTCTCAAAGAAAACTAATAAGGGCTTTTGCTTATGTGGTTCAAACAAAAACAGGAGAAGAAAAGCCTTTTTTTGATGCTTTAACAAAATTAGGGATTGAGACAAGAATTAGACCTCTTCAGGAATATTATGGAGGATTAAAAAAGGCTGATTGGGATGTGGGAATTGTCATCGATGCAATAAGAGTTGCTCCAAGCGTAGATGTAATTGTCCTGTGCTCTGGAGACGGGGATTTTGTTCCTTTAGTTGAGTATCTCAAAAACCAAGGCAAAAGAGTTGAGGTAATAGCTTTTGGTAAATCTACCTCTTCTAAATTAAAAGAGGTGGCTGATGAATTTATTGATTTAGGCAAAAATCCAAAAAAATATCTTATTACAAAATCTGTCAAATATGAGGGAAGAATATAAATTAGAAATTGGAGGAAAACAATTTGCCATCAGTTTGCCTGAACTCGCTGAGCAAGCAAATGGTAGTGTTTTTGTGAGATTAGGAGACACTTTGGTTTTAGCCACAGCTACCATGTCTTCTTCTGATTTGGAAGATTTAGATTTTTTTCCTCTTACAGTGGAGTTTGAAGAAAAGTATTATGCTGCTGGAAAAATTTTAGGCTCGAGATTTATAAGAAGAGAAGGTAAGCCCTCTGAAGAGGCTATTTTAACTGCAAGATTGATTGATAGAGCAATTCGTCCTCTTTTTCCAAAAAACTTAAAAAGAGAGGTGCAAGTGATAGTAAGCTGTTATTCTTTTGATGAAGAAAATGATCCTGATATTCCGGGTCTTTTGGCTGCATCTTTGGCTTTGCTTATTTCAGATATTCCTTGGAATGGTCCTATAGCGCCTATAAGGGTTACAAAAAATGACGGAAAACTCCTTCTTAATTCAAGTTATCAAGAAAGAGACGAAGCTAAGTTTGATTTGGTATTAACTGGAGTAAAAAAAGAGGAACTTCTTATAAACATGATTGAAGCTCAAGCAAAAGAAGCTAAAGAAAAAGAAATTTTGGAAGCAATAGAGTATGTAAAAGATGATCTTGAGAAAATTTTGGAATTTCAGCTTAATATTGCCAAACAACATCAGAAGAAAAAAATTGAGCTAAAAGAAATAAAAGACCCTGATGTAGAAAATATAATAAGAGAAAAATTTGGTAAAGAGTTAGAAGAACTTTTAATGCAAAAACCATCTGTTGAGAACAAAAAAGCAATGAGTAGGCTAAAAGAGGAAATTTTACAATTTGTAGGCGAAACTTTGGGGGAAGATAAAATTGGAGTGGCCAGCACATTCTTGAAAGAGTTCTTAAGGGAAATTTTGCATAAAAACATTTTAGAAGCAGGAAGAAGACCTGATGCAAGAAAGTTAGACGAAATTCGACCTATTTCAATGGAAATAGGAATCTTGCCTCGAACTCATGGATCAGGTTTGTTTGTCAGAGGAAAAACAAAAGCTCTCTCCTCTGTTACCCTAGGATCTCCTGGTGACCAGCGTCTAATTGAAGGAATGGAAGTGAGGGGCAAAAAAAGGTTTATGCATCATTACAATTTTCCTCCTTTTTGTTCTGGTGAAATTAAACCAGTTAGGGGGCCTTCAAGAAGAGAAATTGGTCACGGAATGTTAGCAGAAAAGGCTCTTTTACCTATAATCCCAGACTTTGAAAACTTCCCCTATACTATAAGAGTAGTCACAGAAATTCTCTCCTCAAATGGTTCTACCTCCATGGCCTCTGTCTCAAGTTCATCATTAGCCTTAATGGATGCAGGAGTTCCTGTTAAAAGACATGCGGCTGGTATTGCTATTGGGCTTGTTAAAAAAGAGAAAGATTACAAATTACTTTGTGATATTCAAGGACCTGAGGATCATTTTGGTGATATGGATTTCAAAGTTGCTGGTACAGAAAATGGAATATCTGCGATACAGGTGGATGTTAAAATTGACGGACTTACTCCCAAAATGATTGAGGAAGCTCTGGTTTTAGCTAAAAAATCACGTGAAAAAATCATAGAAAAAATGAAAAAAATAATTCCCAGGCCCAAACCCAATCTTTCTCCTTTTGCTCCTAAAATAATGCGAGTGAAAGTAAATCCTGAGAAAGTAGGAGAAGTTATCGGACCAGGAGGCAGGGTAATTAATGAGATTATTGAAAAATGCGAAGTTTCAATTGATATTGAAGAAGGAGGTAATATTTTCATCTCATCTCAATCAAAAGAAGCTGTACAGAAGGCAGCCGAATGGATTAAAAACCTTACCCGGGAGATTAAAGTGGGAGAAACCTTTAAAGGAAAAGTAAAAAGAATTTTAGATTGTGGAGCAATTGTTGAGGTAATGCCTGAAAGAGAAGGGCTTTTGCATATTTCACAGATTGCCCCCTTTAAAATTAGGCGAGTTTCTGATGTAATAAAGGTAGGAGAGATTATTCCTGTTGAGGTAATAGATGTGGATGAACTAGGAAGACCGCGTCTGAAACTTTTAAAAAAGGTATCTCCTCCCTACAAACAAAAGTTTCGACGTAAATGAAGAAAGAATTCTCCCAAACTAAAATTCCAAGGGCAGCCATTAGAACAATGGCAAAAGATCTTGCTGGCATTGTTTTTGAAGAATGGGAGGCTCTTT
>CAZUSK010000032.1:0-5823 GCA_964623345.1 uncultured Candidatus Saccharibacteria bacterium | reverse complement strand
TGGCCACTGCAACTGCATGCTTTGCCCCCAAGTATTGGGCGAACTCTTTTTCAAAAGCCTCGACTTCTTTTCCGCCTGCAAGCATTCCGCTCTTCAAAACTTCAACAACAGCGTTTATTTCTTCTTCGCTAATTAAGGGTTTGGCAATTGGGATCATTTTTCTTCCTCCCATATTTCAATCTTAAGATCCGGATACACTTCTTTGATTAAAAGGAAATGTCTATCTTTTGTAACTATTGTGAAGTCCCTATTCAACGCCATCGCAGCAATAAGAACATCAACAGCTGGAAGTGGATAGCCTCTTTTGACAAGCTCTTTTGAAAGTTTTATGGCGAGCTTATACTCTTTTTTTGATGGATATAGAAGGGTAAGCTTAAATAACGCGCCTTTTGGGTATTCAACGAGATTGAGAACCGTAGTATATCCCTGTAGGGATTTCTTGTTTTTCTTGGCCTCTATTAATATGTTCGTGTCATAAAGCTTTTTAGGCGCTTCCATTCAGCTTCCCTCGCTTTTTCGTAGTATTCCTCAAATTTTTCATCTGGTATGCTTTCAAGTTCTTTTACAAAATCTTCCCCAAGCTCTTTAAGAAGTTCTTCACTTGAAACTTCAAGTTCTCCTTCCTCCAATTTTTCTAAGTATTCAATTATTGCTTTTCTTGCAACTTCACTCCATTTGACTTCTTTATGTTTCTTCATCTTCTTATATATTCCCGGGGGAATTGAAAGAGTTATATTGGGCATGAGACCACCAAACAGTATTATGTGAATTCACGTATTTAAGTGTTTCTGTAAAGTTATAATCCTTTCTCCTTCAAATATCTTTCATAATCTTCTCTTTTGATTTTAACCTCTCTCCCGCAGTGAGAGCATTTGAATGTTACTCCTTCTTCATCTTCGCCCACCTTTTCTTTGAGGGGCCTTCCGCAGTAGCAGACGAAGCCCTTCAAACGGGCAGGGTTTCCAAAAACTAACCCAAAGGGCGGTACATCTTTGGTAACAACAGCTCCAGCGCCGACCATTGCGTATTCGCCGATTGTCACGCCGCAAACTATTGTTGCGTGGGCTCCTATAGAAGCACCTTTTTTAACTAATGTTGGCACTAACTCCCAGTCCTCGTTGAATGCCCTTGGGTAGAGGTCATTGGTGAATGTCATGTGCGGGCCGAGAAAAACATCATCTTCGACTTTTACTCCACGATAAACGCTTACTCCATTTTGGATTTTAACGTTGTTACCTATCTCAACTCCGACGTCAATGTACACGTCCTTCCCAATGTTGCAGTTCTTCCCGATTTTAGCCCCCTTTCTTATGTGAGCGAAGTGCCATATTCTGGTTCCTTCGCCAATTTCAACATTCTCCTCAACAACGGCAAGGGGATGAACGAAATACTTTTGAGCCATTGGACACACCAATTTATAAAAAGTGCGCAATAATAAAAAAGTATCGGGTGAAATAATGGAGCTTCCATTTGTGAGTGTTATAATTCCTGCGTATAATGAGGAAAAATACATCGGCAAATGCCTTGAGGAGTGGGTTAATCAAGACTATCCAAAGGACAAGTATGAAATTCTCGTGTACGATGGAATGAGCACTGACAAAACTGCGGAGATAGTTAAAGATTTTCAGCGTAGATATCCAGAGCTTGTGAAATACCGAAAAAATCCGAAGAGAAGACAGGTTTATGCCTTTAACATGGGAATCCAGGAGGCAAGGGGAGATTTCTTCATCATCTTTGGTGCCCATGCATATCCAGAGAGAAATTTCCTCCGTAAGAGTGTGGATACATTTTTGAAAGTTAAGGAGAAGGAGCCAATGTTAGTGGCCGTTGGGGGGACTCATGATAATCTATACGAAAATCGGCTAGCAAAGTTTGTTGGGCTTATATATGTTTCTCCTCTCTCTGGTAGTAGTTCGTACAGGTACTCAACGAAACCGCATTTTGCCAAAACCATAGCCTATGCAATGTACGAAAGAGATACAGTAGTTAAGAAAGTTGGTTTCTTTGATGAAGATATGATAGTTGGAAATGATTTTGAGTTTAACCTTAGGATAAACAAAAAGGGGTACAAGATGTTCTTTAATCCTGACATCAAAAGTCATTACTATGCTCGATCCACTTGGAAAGGATTTTTAAAGCAGTCATTCAATTATGGGGTAGTAAAGGCAATGGCAATTAGGAAGGGGTATTTTTCACCTCTCTGGCTCGCTCCTATTGCTTTTCTGGGATTTGAAGCATTGATCCCATTCTGGCATTTTTTAGTTCTCCTATTTGGCTTGTATTGGGGTGTTCTCTTCGGGGAGGGTGTTAGGCTTTGGCGAAGGACGAAAAACGTCGATGCATTTGCCTTGCCCTCCGTGATGTGGGTGTTTCACAACTTAATAAGCCTCGGTTTCATTGCCGGGATAATAGTGGGAAAGAAGGCTTTCAGGTGATTCCATGAGAATAGTAATGGTCGTTACAAATCCCTTCAAACCCGATCCTCGTGTATATAAAGAAGCAAAGAGTCTGGCTAAATATGGGCATGAAGTCTATGTCATTGCTTGGGATAGGGAGGGCAAATATCCTACGGAGGAAAAAGTTGAGGGGTTTAAGGTTATTCGCATTGGCCCTAAAGCCGAATACGGCCCGTTAATGGCTTTAAAGCTCCCCTTCTTTTATCTTAATACGTTTAAAGTCATCCTAAACTTGAAGCCAGATGTTATTCACACGCATGATTTTGACACAGCTATACTGGGGTTTATTTTCAAGCTTTTGATGGGTGTAAAGTGGGTTTATGATATTCATGATTTGTACTTCACGTTTTTCTCAATGGAAGGCAAGAGAAGTTTGATTGGAAGGCTTGTTCGGTGGATAGACATCGGGCTGGCCAAATGGGCTGATTCTGTTATCGTGGCTACTCAATCAATAGGGGGTAAACATGAGGGGCTAAGGGAATATTATGTCAAACTTGGTGTCTTCCCTGAGAGAGTCATGACAATATGGAATGTCCCCGATTTGAATGAATTTTTGAATGACTCAAATGTTGATGTTAGTGAGAAGTCGGACAAATATATAATAGGGTTCATAGGGGGACAGCGGACAGTGTCCAACTTTTTGGAACTCTTTGAGGCAATTAAGGATTGGGTTCTTTTATATAAGGTTCTCTTTGTAGGAAAAGGCAAAAAGACTGAAGCTCTGAAGAAAATAGTTAGAGAAAAATATCCCAAACTTGATGTGGAGTTCATAGATGATGTTGACTACAGACTTGTATCAAAGTACTATCGCCAATGTGATGTTGTATATTCTTGTTTCCCCCCAAGGGAAAACATTAAGAGAGGAATCTCGATTAAGGTTTTTGAAGCTACTGCTCTAGGGATTCCTGTAATTGTTAACGAAAACACACTAAATTCTGACTATGTCAGGGAATATCAATGCGGTGTTTGTGTGAATCTTGGTAATATAGACGATCTGAAACAAAAAATCCTACTCGTTAGGACTCTTCGGCCATTTAACGTCAGGGTTATAAGAAGGAAGTGGAACTGGAAATGTATGGAGAAAAGACTGATAGGGCTATATTCAAAGATTATGGAGGGCTAACAAAATGAAGATCCTTTTCCTTTCCCCCCACACGGATGATGTTGAACTGGGAGCTGGCGGAACCTTAGTGAAGTTCTTAGAACTCGGTCACGAAATACTCTGGGTAGTGTTCTCTACTGCCGAAGACTCCTTACCAGACAACATGCCAAAGGACGCATTAAAAAAAGAATTCCTGAAGGTAATAAGTGATTTGGGTCTAAAAGAGGAGGACTATCGGATCATGAACTTTCATGTCAGAAGACTCCATGAATACAGACAGGAGATTCTTGAGGAATTAGTGAAAATCAGAAAAGACTTTGCACCTGACTTAGTCATTGGCCCTTCACTAAACGACTACCACCAGGATCATCAGGTTGTAGCGTGGGAAATGACTCGAGCGTTTAAGAATACTTCTTCGATAATAGCATATGAGCTTCCTTGGAATCACGTAGCATTCAACACCCAAATGTTCGTGAAGCTGGAGGAAAAACACATCAAGAAGAAAGTGGAACTTTTAAAGAACTATAGAAGCCAACAAATTCTCAATAGGCCATACTTTTCAGAGGATTTTATCTTCGGATGGGCTAGGATGAGAGGGGTTCAAGTTAGAGCAGAATTTGCGGAGGCCTTTGAGGTGATAAGATGGATACTGTAAAGGTTCTAATCACTGGCGCCGGTGCACCCGGAATCAGAGGTACTCTTTACTCTCTAAAAACCAACTGGGACAACAGAAAAATCACAACCATCGGAGTTGACATGAAAGCCGACGTTGTTGGGAAGTACCTATGTGATAAATTTTATCAAATTCCTCCCGCCAGTAGCGAGGAATTCACCCCCACCCTGCTGGACATCTGTGAAAGGGAGGAAATCGACGTGATTCTACCTCAAGTGACGGCTGAACTTTATCCCCTAGCAAAGCACAAAGAAGATTTCGAGAAAATTGGCACGAAAGTGGCCGTTTCCAAATATGAAGCTATAGAGCTCGCCAACAGCAAAAAGGAACTCATGAAAATTGCAAGGAAAATTGGTGTTCCAGCTCCAGAGTTTTATGCAGTCCGAACATGGGATGAACTGGAAAATGTCGCAGAAAAGTTAGGGTTCCCGTTCGTGGTTAAACCGCCGGTTGCAAGTGGGATGAGAGGATTCAGAATCGTTTACAAAAATATCAATAGAAAAGAGGCGTTTTTCAAAGAGAAACCCGACAGCTCCAAAGTAACGATGGAAGAGCTTCACAACATTTTGGGTGAAGATTTTCCAGAGCTTCTTGCCATGGAATACCTTCCGGGTAGAGAGTATAGCGTGGATATGCTCTCAAGTGTGGATAACGTGCATGTGGTGATTCCAAGGAGAAGGGACGCCATACGAACGGGCATAACTTTCGCCGGCACCGTGGAGAAACGAGAAGATATTATAAAATTCTCGGAAAAACTTACGCTTGAAATCGGCCTCGAGTACGCAACGGGGCTTCAGTTCAAGGAAGACAAAGATGGTATTCCAAAGATTATAGAGTCTAACCCCCGGATTCAGGGCACTATGGTTCTCTCCACAATAGCAGGGGCGAACATTACCTACGGCGCGGTTAAGCTGGCACTCGATGAAGAAATACCTGAATTCACCGTGAAGTGGGGTGCAAGGCTTTTGAGATTCTGGGGTGGAGTTGGACTCTTGGATGGGCAGGTGATTGAAATATGAAGACGTGGAGGAAGTACGAGGAGTATCTTTTAACGGGTGAGTGGCACGTTCACACGAACTACACGGATGGGCAGAATTCGGTCTTTGAAATCTGTGAGCGGGCCAGAGAGCTCGGCATTCCCCTTCTGGCTTTTACGGAACATGTGAGGAGAAAGCTGACTTATGATTTTAATGAGTTCCTGAGTGATATTGAGAGAGCAAGAGAGGAGTCTCCAGAGTTGATAATACTGAGTGGTATTGAAGCTAAAGTTTTGCCCGATGGAAGCTTGGATGTGGAAGATGAGATTATAAAGCAAGTTGACTATCCAATTTTTGCCTTTCACAGCTTTCCAAGGGATAGAGAGCTTTACTTAAAATGCTTAAAAAAGGTGATAAAAAACAAGTATGTTAATACGTGGGCTCATCCTGGATTGTTTTTGAGGAGAATGGGGTTTAATCTTAACACTGAGGAGCTCAGAGAAATTTTTAATCTGATGAGAAAACATGATGTCTTGTTGGAAATTAACGAAAGATACAATCTCCCAGAAAAAGAATGGACAAACATAGCTTCAGAGGTGGGAGTTAAGACTGTTA
>CAZUSK010000031.1:0-5921 GCA_964623345.1 uncultured Candidatus Saccharibacteria bacterium | reverse complement strand
CAGCATTTCATACACCTACTCATTTTTTCCGGGGGAATATTTCGGAAGCATTTTCAAATCCAAACAAACACCCTCAAACAAATACTTGGATCCCTTACATGGGTTAGAGTTCGGGAAAAAATTGTTTAGAGTTATATCTTTTTCTTCTCTAAGTGTTTCAGTATTATTTCTGAGGCTTCGAACGGGTCTGGCTCTATTACTAGTCTTCCACCGGTGATCTTTTCTACTTCTTTGGTTAGGAACTCTTCTACGCCTGGTGCTGCTGCTATTTGTGGTACTGTTCCAACGTGGCTTAGCATACCATGGGCTAAATAGTATAGTACGGCGCTCATTGCTTTTCCATTCATCCACTCTGGCGCACTTGCTGCAAATGGGGCCTTTGTGAATGGAACTCCTAGCTCTTTTGCTATTTCGTAGAGAACGAATAGTTCTCTTGTATTCTCCGGACATGGTCCTAGTGGTATTACTGGTGGTAGGTTGTATATGGCTAAGAGCTTCTTTAGACCATCACCTGCTTGTTTTAGAGTCTCTGGTTTTGCTAGTCCTGTCAATGCTACTGCCATCATTGAACATCCCATAGCAAATACGAGGACATCGTTTTCTATTAGTTTCTTCGCTATATTGTAGTGGCTGTAGTTGTGTTTTACTTTGGGATTAGTACAGTGATGCAATACGACTACTCCTTTTACATCACCACGCTTGATCGCATCGGCTATTGGTTTCAGTGATCCTCCGAATGCTTGTCTTAGCCCGTTTAGTGTTGGGTTTGTAGTGAACTCTGATACGTGGACGGGCTGATAGATCTTGTCCTTCTTCCTATTTGCATAGTTTTCGATAGCGAGCTTTACGATCTCCTTAGCTACTTCAGAAGCGTTCTCAGGAGTCATGGGCATATGTATTGCTCCCGGTAACTTAGCTACCGGGTCTATTATAACGATCTTTGTATGGTATTTCTTTGCTATCTCAACTATGTATGGATAGATACATTGATGGTCTACTACCATTACCTCTGTTAATCCAGTGATAATGGGTAGTTCTTGCATGATCATGTTTCCACTGGGTATTATGACAGCTATTCCCTTAGCACCAGCTTTCTTAGCCATCTCTACGAGTTCTGGGTCTTGTGCAGCCATTTTGATCTTTCCAGCAAATACCGGTAATACACGTATGAATATATTGACGTTCTCGGGCTTAATGATCCCTAGCCCGCTTTTTCCTTTGCCAGGAGCTTTGTCTCCTAATAGGATTTCATCCATTATAGTTGTCGTGAATGTTGCTAGTAATCCATCAGCTATGGCTAGCCTTATTGCTTGTTTAACCACGCTTATTGGGTCAGAATCAGTACCCATGTTAGACCTATAGTTTGCTTCGAAGAATTCTCTTGCTAAGCCTCTTGGCAATAAATCGTTTTTCTCCCATTTCTCAACAACATCTTCTGGTACGAACTTCAGTGCTGTAACTAGGGGTTCATCGGTTATCCTATTAATCTCTGTCTCCAATAATTCTACAAGCTTTGCTAATAGTTCGGTATCAGTTTCAGCCTTTATTCCGAGAATATCTGTTATCTCCTTGAGTCTACCAGGGTTTTTCAATCCATAAGCCTTAGTTGATCCCTCTGCTACTGCTTTAGCTGTCTTTAACATTATGAGTGCTTCTTGTAGCCTAGTTGCTACACCATGTGCTACTAGGTCTAAAAGATCCCTAGAAGCTATGAGGTCAGGAGTTGCTCCACAAGTACCTGTCTGGAAGCCGTAGCCAAATGGATCCACTCTACAAGGACCAGTATTACAGTGTCTACAACATACACCTGTTAATCCAAAACCACATTGTGGCTGCTGATACTGGAATCTATGCCATACAGTATCGATTTTCTCCATATCAGCTTTTCTAACTAATTCATTTACATCAGGAGTTATTGATACATACCCCCTTATCTTGAGGCCTATAAAGGGTTTTTCGGTCAAGAACCTACTCACCTCTCAAACCAGGATGAGGAACGAGTTTTCTTTAACAAGGTGTGAACAGGGTCTTCGGGTTCTCTCGAAAATAGAATATATGATTCAGCACCTTCTTTGCGGGACTCAAATACTTTCTCCATTATTGCTGCTTTTCTCTTCGCCATAACCTCCATCACGGTACCGTACATTAGTGCACCTGTTGGACAAGCTTCTACACATGCTGGTGGTTTATTGGATGCTCTCCTATCAGGGCATAGATCACATTTAATCATAATCTTATTGTACATGTCTAGTTCTGGTACGCCGAACGGACATGCTACTGCACATGTTAAACAACCAATACACTTCATTGGGTCAAGAATAACAGCGTCATCCTCATCTCTTCTCAGAGCTCTAGTTGGGCATACTTCTATACATGGTGCTTGTTCACAATGCCTACAATTCAGAGGTGCTGGTAGACCCAGGTCCCATATATAGACAACCTTAATCCTTGGTCGTGGTCTCGGTGTCTCCTTTATAGCATAGAATATCTGCTTACTCTGTGAATGCTCTATAGCACAAGCAATTTCACAGGATCGGCAGCCAACACAGCGCGTAGGATCAATGAAAACTATTGGTTTATCAATTAGAGCCAATACTGTAACACCTGATTTAGCCCTATTTACCGATGAACTCATGTTCTTGGTATTCCCCCGTTTTTTAAATTAAGGAGTCCGTGATTTCCAGGAAATCGAGCCGGTTTCCAGATCTTGTAAAACGGTTATTATTGAGAGAATTTCATTAGGAGCTCTATTGCTGACTCAATGTACTTTCTCGGATCAATCACTGATAATGCAGCTGTCCCAGACAATTCATATATGATTGGTAACAGTATCCCTACAAATATGACGAGAAGTACGAGTATCCAAATAGATGTTTTTGTACTAATCCTGAACCTGTACTTAGCGATTTTCCTAGGTTTCTCGTTCAACAATGTATTAATTATTCTAAAGTATGCTACTGCAGCTATTACGCTCGAAATAATGATTGCGGCAGCAGCTAATAGGTTTCCAGAAGTTACAGCAGCTGTTATGAGGAATAGTTTGCTTGGGAAAGTACCTAGTGGAGGCATACCTGCTAATCCTAGCATTGCAATTATTGCTCCAGCACCTGCTGTTGGATAATATTTAGCGAATCCCATCAAGTCATTGATCTTTCTCGAACCAGCAGCCGCAACCAGTACTCCAATGGATAAGAAGGCAAGAGATTTTGATACTGAATGTGTTATGAAGTGATATATAGATGCTTGAACACCCGATTTAGTGCCGAGGCTTATACCTATAACTATTAATGATACATGCATAACGGTACTATAGGCTATGATACGCTTGATATCGTTCTCAATAAGCATCATGATAGCAGCATATATGGAACCGAACACGCTGATTAATAGGAGGAAATCCATGAATAGATCAACCGTTCCCGGAACCCTCAGTCCTACTCCAATGACTGTATAGTATAATCTGATCAATCCATAGAGACCCGCATTTACGACAAGACCAGACAATAAGGCTGATACTGGAGAAGGAGCTTCTGAGTGAGCATCCGGCAACCAGAAATGTAGTGGGAAAACAGCTGATTCAAATAAGAACGACCATGTGATCAAACCAATAATTAACAATAAGGGCTCTATTAGAACAGTTGTGTTTCCACTATACTTATCCATTAGAGTATGTAGTCCTAATACTTTAGCAGATAAGTCAGGGAAGCTCACGGTTCCAATATATGAGTAGATAAAGCCTATACCTACAAATAACAATAATCCAGCTAGACAAGCAACTATACCGTACTTGAGAGACGCTTCTACAGCTTCTCCCTTATCCTTATGATAAGCTACAAGACCATAAGCAGTTACAGCCATTAACTCGATCATCACGAATAAGTTAAACAAGTCACCAGTATAGAATACTCCTAGAAGCGCAGCATTCAGAAGCAATACTAATACATAGTATTGGTAAACACCCTTCTCGGTCTCTTCAAAATAGCCAATACTATAAATAACTACTAGTAAAACTATAGTTGCACTAACAAATCCAAGAATACTAGATAATTCGTCAACAATATAGACTATTCCCAATGGAGGGAACCAACCACCAGCACCATAGATGAGAGTATTTCCAGAAAAAACTACCTCGTAGAAAACAGCAAAGGTTATCAACCAAGATGCTAAAGAGGTTAACAATCCTAACAGATCAAATATTTTCTTGTCCTTATACCTGATAGATAGTAAAGCTATGGATACAGCTCCAACAACACTGATTATAGGTGCTATCATGGGTGCTGGAGACTCCATAGATGATCACCCCTCAAAGATCTCCTTAATCCATTTATCAAACTTGGAAACAATTTCGCGCCAAGCCTTCATAGGGTCGAGAGAATATGCTTCAAGCCAGTGAACATAATATTTCTTCTCAGACGGATCTATGTCTACTACAACTGTTCCCGGAGTATTCGTTATAGAGTTAGCAATAGCGGTGATCGCGTAATCGCTCTTATAATCATAATCAATAACCACTATTCCCGGCTTATACTTCCTAAGTCCAAGGATCATCGCAGTCACTTTGAAGTGGCAAATAGGCTCTATTATGAACAAATAGTACAATATATATGCTATACCATAGAAAATACGCTTCAGCGAGAAGATTTTACCAGGTTTCTCGATAATCTCAACACCTATTAAAAGACCCGCTATAAGCGATACGAGAGAACCTATAGCAAGATCATAGAGTGTGAAGCGACCAACCATAACTAGATATATTACTAAACCCGCGATCCATATGGCTATGAGTTTCTTCAGCAACTCGTTCACCTCTCAGAGAGACTTCTTGATTTCTTAAGCATAGCTATCTTCCTAACATTCAGAGTACCATAGATCTCGTAGAGCCTTATCGATAAGAAAACAAGCAGAATAGTTATCGATAAATTAATCACTACTGCTGTAATAGTTAGCGTTGGTGGGAGGGGATCAACGCTTTTCTCAATAAAGCTCGACAAAGTCTCATTGTCTGGAGACCAATTAGTAATTATATAGGGTGTTAATGGGTACTTGAACCTATAACCAATTAATGCAAGTATCAAGAAGCTAGTATCAGCAATTATTGTTAAACAAGCAATTTTCTTCAAAACATTAGGCCTCATAACTAATCCGTAGAGCGCCACACCTGTATTGGCTAGGATTATTAACCATATATATAGCCAAAAGACCTCCTCAATCCTCACTTCTCACCACCCTCTTCCCTAACACTCGTTATAAGACCCAATAAGACAAATGATAATGTAAAAGCACCAGCTACAGCAAACAACTCGATTAGGTTTAGGAAGAACAGGCTCCCACCCAATGGTGTTTGATCAAGAAATCTCGGCGGGTAATAGATACTAGTTGCTCCTGGCTTCGGCTGGTTTTGGAAAACATATCCTCCAAGAAGATACGGTACAATAATCACTACTAATAGGAGGAGGAGTGCAGAGGTTCTCAACAACAAGGCTTTCTCCTTTGTAAAACCGAGTTTCTCAGCATAACCAATAGTATACACGAGTACGAGGAGGACAGGAATTACTGCAAAAGCTGCTCCACCAACAAATCCTCCACCAGGTGTTAACTGACCTGTTAATCCAAGAGCCAATGCCGTGATCAATGTGAGCCAAATAACTATTTTCGAAACACTTCGAACGATAAGGCTTAAGCCAAAGACTCTAGTACTCTTCTTAGTGGGTTCGTACAAGTAATCACGATAAATAAGAACCGCCCCAATAATAGCGGCGAACAATACCATTGTCTCGTATAGGGTATCTAGGCCTCTATAATCCCATAGTATAGCTGATACTGCTTCGGGAGACTCTGCTCTAAGAAATGGATAGTATGGGTTAATCATGTAGTAGAGGTATTTTTCGCCAAGTGCTCTCAGAGCTGTGGGTGCTGGTGGG
>CAZUSK010000030.1:0-5981 GCA_964623345.1 uncultured Candidatus Saccharibacteria bacterium | reverse complement strand
TAAAGTAAGCTTTCCAGCCAGTTATGAACCAGTAATCTCTGTTGGTTCTGTAGATGGAGATGGGACAGTTTCATTGACATCTAATTATGGCATGGGCCTAGACCTAGTAGCCCCATCAGGCCTTCCAGGGATATATACAATTGGATTGAATGAGACAGTCTATTTGGCAAGGGGCACTTCCCTCTCTGCGGCTATGGTCTCTGCAATATGTGCAGATATGCTGGGGGCAAATGATGGTTTAACCCCTTCTGATTTATTTAATTTTCTTAAGGCTACGGCCAGCCACCCCTTAGTGTGGGAGATCCTTAGTGGTTATGGCCTAGTAAATGCAAAGAGGGCGGTTCAGAAGGCTCTTGGCCTGCCAGTAGGGGAGGAGATACCATATCTATCATTAAATCTTATATCACTGTTTTATCCTTTCCTACCTTATCCTTATTTTACCTTTGATATTTACCAATATCAATATATTTGGATAGATGCACTCAGGGCAAGCCCAGCCCCTGTGGATATTTACCTTGAGATTTTCTATCCAGATGGGCGCTCTGCCTTCCTTACCTATGGAAGAGATGGTCTGGCCCAATTGAGGGAAGAGAGACTGCCTCTAATGAGGGGATGTGTATTTGATGACCTAGAGGATTTTATCCCAGTTATGTTTTTGGCATTTAGCCCTTATGATGAGGCCATGAAGGCAGATATGCCAAGTGGTAGTTATGTCTGGAGGATGGAGATAATAGGAAATGGTGAATCAATAGAAGAATATTTACAGACATTTTACTTATTTAATCACTATTGATGCCAAGAAAAAAGTTTAAAGAAATCCTCCGACTTGGCCTAATTTCTTTTGTAATCTTTTATTCCATTTCTGTCTTTGCCCAACCAGTAAGTGAACAAGAGGCAAGGAGAGTCGTTGGTCACTGGATCAAACATTTAAGGGGAAAAGGTGAGATAGAGATTAAAGGTGTTGAGGAAATTTGGTATGAGGGATTAAAGTTGGGCTATGTTTTCTCCCTCAATCCTAATGGCTATGTTTTTGTACCCAATGAGGACCTTCTCCCTCCCATCAGGGCCTATTCCTTCACCCATGGATACAATACACATGGTTCTATCTGGGAGATTTATTTAGAAAAGGAAATTTATGAATTAATAAATTGGGTAAGGGGAGATGCCTTTGCCATTAGTACTGGTGAAAAAAATAGGCAATTATGGGAATATCTAAGCCAAGAGAGAGAGGATGGCTGGTTTACAATCAGCCAAGGGCCTCTATTGCAGACCACATGGGATCAAGAATGGCCCTATAACGCCTATACCCCTCTATGCAGTAGTGGCCCCCATGGTCACTGTCCTACTGGATGTGGGCCTACTGCCCTAGCCCAGATTATGCATTATTGGCAATGGCCTCCCCAGGGAAGGGGAAGCCACTCCTATTTTTGTTTTTCAGTAGGTCAAACCCTATCGGCCAATTTTGAGCATCCTTATTATTGGGAATTGATGCCTAACTATCTAACCGCCTCTTCCCCTGAGGATGAAATAGATGCAGTAGCTAGACTTATGGCCGACATTGGCATTGGGGCCGAGGCTGAATATGACCCTGAGGGGACAGCAAGTGATATACCTAACTTAGAGGAGGCCTCCTTTGCCTACTTTAGATATAACTTGCCACAATTTGTTTTTAGACGGGATTATCCCTCAGATGATGACTGGTTTGATGAGCTGAAGGAAGAGATAGATGAAGGCAGGCCTGTATTGCTTAGTTTAAAGGGGGAAGAGGAGAATAATCACGCTGTGGTCCTGGATGGCTATCGCATAGATTATGGGCTAAATCAGGTACACTTAAATTTTGGCTGGTCAGGTTATGCAGATGAGTGGTATGTATTAAATAATATTGAAGGTAGTGATTTTGAATTTAATGATGTCTTGGGCCAACAGGCTGGGCTAAATATCAAACCCGATACTGAGATAGATTCCTGGGTCTATTATGATGCCCTAAATCAAGGGGGGTGTGGATATGATAATAGCAATAAAGGATATGGAATTGTAAGGTTTGACTTTGACAATGCATCTCAGGTAAATATGATAAGTTTTTATATTGTGTATCCTAATACACAATTTGAGGTAAGGGTTTATAAGGGATTTGAGGGGAGAATCTTAAATGAAATTATATTATTGAGGCAAGGAGTCTCTACCCGTACTGGCTGGTATAATCTTAAACTAGACTCACCCATTTTTGTCTCGGCCGGGGATAGGCTTTATGTATGTGTGAAATTTGTTGCCCCTGTGGGTAAGACATGCCCTATACCTATAGACTGGGATGGAAATGGGACAGGAAGATCATTTGTAGATTTTGATATCTTTGATGCCTATCCAGCCTCCCCAATGCCTGACCATGATATAAATATTAGGTTGGGGACTAATCTTACCAGTGTAGGTGAATATCCTACCTTAAACCTTCAGCTAATTGATTTAGGGGCATCGTCTGGCACTGTGTTTGATTTTGGTCCCCTAATGAGCCCTGGGACTACCCCATATATCTTTCTTCAAGCCACCTCCTCTGCTACCTCTGCAGTGGATATATATGTAAAGGTGACATATCCTGATGGTCGTACTGCCTGGTTGTATGAAGAAGATGGGGCAATGATCTACCATGATCCTACTATAACACCAAATCCAGAGTATAGTAGTCAAGTATTTAGCGAGGGGACAGTGCTTCCTATCCTTACCTGGTGGTTTAACCCAGCCTATAAAGATTTAACCAATGCAGGAACTGGTGGATATGAACTGCCTGATGGTACTTATACCTGGACGATTTATCTCTTGGCTGCGGGTACATCAATTAGTAGTCCTGCTGATGTAGAGGCGAATGTATGTGTCTCAGCAAGCGTATCTGTGACCCTTACCACGGACAGGCCTTAAGCTTTTAAGATAAAAGCAAGTTGGGATTAGAATTGTTTGGTCACAGGCAAGTTTCTAAAAACATCTGGGATGAATCAGAAGAGCAATACAGGCGTGGAGCATTTAAGATATACTGGGAGCTTTTAGATGAGGTACAACTTTACCAATGGGAGATGATAAGTGGAAATAAGAAGATATCTGGAAATTTATTAAGAAACATGTGTCTTTTTAGTATTGATTGGCTAAAAAGAAGAATGAATTTTGGCCACCTTAGGGGCCTTTCACTAGGGTGTAGTGAGAGTGATTTTCCCCCTGAAAGGATTTTTATGGAAACAGGTATGTTTGATGAATTTGAGGTAATGGATATAGCAAAGGGTCTTTTAAAGAGACAACAAAAAAGGATGGAAAATTTAGGTATAAAAGGGATATCTTATATTTATCAGGATTTAAATAAAGTCAAATTTAAAAAAAAATATGATTTTATTTGGGCATTAGGAACAATCCATCACATCAAAAATCTAGAGGGGCTCTTTTTTGAAATAAATAAGGCACTTAGCCAAAAAGGTATATTTGTTATGCGGGAATATATTGGCCCTAATCGTATTCAACTGCGCCCCTGGCAATTATTAATGGTAAATTTGGTCCTTTGGCTTCTACCTAAAAGATTAAAAATACAATATGATGGCTCATTAAAAAGAAGGCAGGGGCAGGTAGATATAAAGGCCCTGATTGAGCATGACCCATCGGAGGCCATTCGCTCTGAAGATATTGTGCCACTTATGAGGAGGTATTTTACAGTCCTTCATTATGCAAAAACAGGTGGCACTCTACTTCACCCACTTCTTTCAAACATTGCCTCTAATTTTGAAGGCAGCAGGGAAGGAAAAACTGCACTTAGAATTTTAATTTACCTAGAGAAAATATTAATCTCTAAGGGCATTATCCCTAGTGATTATTGTTTTGCTATCTGTGCTAGAAAATAATTTATCTTTCTGGAAGTACCAACTTTTGATTTTTATGAATTTCCATAATTTTCTTTATAACTTTCTCTCTATCCTGAGAAGATAGTTCAGTTGGTAACAATTTTTCTATAACTCCCTTAAGTTTTGCCTGCTCTGCTGGACTCATAGATTTTCTTTGTGCCTTTATTCCCTTTGTTTTTTTTCTTTGTATTATTTTTGGCCTTGTCTTTTTCCTTTCCCACATAGGCCTTTTAACCATCTTGGCCTCGGAGGCAGTTCTTTTTGAGGCAGGATGAGAAACATGGGAGATTTCTTTTTTCTCAATATTATAACCAGTTTTTGGCATTATAGTAGAATATCTTTTTCTCCTTTCCTTATTAGTTTCAAAGGTAAAATTATAAATCTTACCATCTTTCCCAATCAAAACAATGCACCCTGTCAAAATATCCTTGACTTTATAACCACATATCTCATCACCAACCTTTATTTGCCTTTTTTCAAATCTACCTTTCTCATTTTGTTCTTCTATAAAGGCAATTTTCTGTGTTTTTAAAATCGCAGTACCATATAATACTGCCTTTATAGGCCTAGGCGCTTCTTTTTGGAAATCTTCATCATTATTGTATGTACGTGAAGGAGAAAAAAGATTCTTATTGATAATAATACTATAATCTGGTTCTTCTGTTCCTTGAATTTTATGAAAGGCAAACAATAGAATTAATAAATTAATTAATATAATTTTTTTCATTTTTCCCTCAATTTATCATTGACATACCTTTTATTGTAACAGATTATATCTAAAAGTCCACTATATTTTTATAGAAAAATCCTCTTTTTCTAGGGTTAAATTTGGGTTATAATAAGGGTCTCCTTTATCAATAACATAACCCCATTTTTGCCTTATATATTGAACTTCTTTTAAAAATCGGGCCTGCTTTTCGGGATTATCTTCATACCCTCTAGTTAAAGATTCATAATGATAGAGATTAGCATAAGGAGTATAAACAACTAAATAACCCTTCTCTCTAATCCTCAGGCATAAGTCAACATCATTAAATGCCACTTTTAAATTCTCATCAAAGCCATTAACTTCTAAAAATACTTCTTTTCTCATCATCATGCAGGCAGCAGTCACTGCACTAAGGTTTTGGATTAAATGTGGCCTTAAAAAAAATCCATATTCCCTATCTGAAAGATATTTATGGGAATGACCAGCAACTCCTTTCTGCCCTGGGGTACCAGTTATACCTAAGATAACACCGGCATGTTGGATTGTATTATCAGGGTACAACAACTTGGCCCCCACTGCCCCAACCTCTTTTCTTTGAGCATGTTCTAGCATAGCTTTGAGCCACTCTCCAGATATAACCTCTGTATCATTATTTAAAAATAGGATATATTCGGTATCAACTTGAGATACCGCATAGTTGTTTATTGCAGAAAAATTAAAGGGTTTATTATACTTTAGAATTTTTATTTTTGAATTATATTTAATCCTATCGTAATATTTAAATGTTTTTTCTTCTTTACTTTGATTATCTATGATAATAATTTCATAGTTTTTATAATTTGTTTTTTCCAAGATTGAATTAACACAATTTTTTAAGATATTCACTTTATCTTTTGTGGGGATTATTATTGATATTTTAGGATTTTCTAGAATTTTATATTTTATTCTATAAGAACTGGGAAATAGACCATCCAATACTTCACTTTTAATCTTTTTTCGGGCTAAGGCATCTTTCAGGGCCTTTCTTGCTGTCATAAGGGCATAAGGTTTTGCTGAAACTGTCGCTGCTGCTGAACCACGTATTAATCTCCAATGATATAAGATCTTTGGGATATGTGCTATCCTCTTTTCATCAATAAGTTCTACTATTCTCAAAAAAAGGTCATAATCTTGTGAGCCATCATATTCTTCTCTAAAACCACCTACTTTGTCCACAAGTTCTTTCCTAATTATAGAAAGATGACATAAATAGTTTTGAGATAAAAACATATCAGGAGACCAATCGGGTTTGAAAAATGGGTCTTTTCTTTTTCCTTTCTCATCAATCTTATCCTCATCTGAGTAGATAAAATCCAAATGAGGTTTTTCATTCAACAATTTTACAACCTCATATAAAGCAA